>JALSMF010000254.1 GCA_026987795.1 Bacteroidales bacterium | reverse complement strand
TTTATAAAATCTTTAAAACTTTTTAAAAAAATTAAAGGTGAAAAGAGTTATGATGCTTCACGTATTTATCAAAGCATTGCTGCAATGTATCAAGAATCCGGTGATTACGAAAATGCAGAAAAATATAATAAAATAACATTAGATATTAAAAAGGAACTTGTTGATAAAAATCATTACAGTATAGGAATGATGTACCTGAATATGGGCATTAACGAAACATCTCGCAAAAAATATGATGAAGCCGTTCGGTTATTTGAAAAAGCAAAACCCATAATTGCTTTAAATTACGGAGAAAAAAGCGTAAATATGGCGATTTTATATAATAATTTAAGTGAAGCATATAAACTTTCGGGCGATATTAAAACCGCTGTAATGTATTCTCAAAAGGCATTAACCTGTAATCATCAAACATTTTCCGATACAATTAACATCTTTTCTGCTCCGCCTTCGGAAGGATTTTACAGTTGGAATGACTATTACAACTCAATATTGGTTAAAGCTGAATTATTAGCAAGTTTTCCTGAAAAATTTAAAACTGTTTCTGAGTTTGAATGTTATACATCTGCTTTAAATCATTTTAAAGTCTGTGATACTGTCATAAACAGGATTAAAAGAGTTTCTGCTTCAAAAGAAGATAAATTATTATTGGCTTCTAAAACAACAAATTTATATAAGAATGTAGTTTTAACTTGCTTAAAATTAAGCAAGTTATCTCAAACAAAAACCGGGAAAAACAAATTTTTAAAAACGGCATTTTTATATTCCGAAAAAAACAAAGCCTCTGTTTTGCTGGAAGCATTAGCCGGTATTGAAGCTCAAAAGTTTGCCGGTATCCCCGACAGTTTATTAAAAAAAGAAAAAAATTTAAAAATTGATATTTCATATTATAAAAAACTGCTTGCCGAATCTCCGGACAGTGCCGAAGAAATTAGTTACTTTAACAAACTGTTCAAACTGAACAGAGAGTATGATACTTTAATTCAGGTATTTGAAAATAAATTTCCGAAATATCATAATTTAAAATATTCGGGATATAAAATTAAAATATCTGATTTGCAAAAAACATTAGACAGAAAAACAGCATTAATCAGTTATTTTTTAACCGACAGTTCTAACATTATCTATTATATTTCAAAGAAAAAATACGCTGTTATACAAGTTCCGAAAAACGAAAAATTCTCCGGAAAAATTCAAAATTTCAGAGAAAACATATCAAATGCAGGACTGTTGCAAGACGCATATACAAGCAATGATAACACAATCGTAAAAGAATATACAAAGGATGCGTATGATTTATACAATCAATTGTTTCCCGAAGAAATCAAAAAAAACCTGAAAAGGGGTCTTTTTTCTAAAATTAAAAATCTGATAATTATTCCTGATAATCAGTTATCAACAATACCGTTCGAAGCACTTTTAACAAATAATTATACAGCAAATTGGACAAGTTGGAATAACACAAACTATTTTTCCGAAATGCCGTTTTTAGTAAAAGATTACAACATCAGTTATTCATATTCGGCAAATTTGTTTTACGAAACTAATCCGAAAACAAATGATAAACCCGAATTTCAAAATATCAGTGATTGGTTGGCTTTGGCTCCCGTATTTGACAACGACAGTATTTCCGGAACAAATTTAAGAACCCGTAAATTGATAGAAAAAAATTCTGTTGACGAAACCGGTAAAATGAATACACGCGGCTGGTTACGAGACGGTTCATATATTGCACCCTTGCCCGGCAGCGAAGAAGAAACAAAAGAAATTTTTAATATATTCGAAAGTAATAATAAAAAAGCAGTATTAAAAACAAGAAACTTTGCAAATGAGAAATATGTAAAATCCGGAGCATTAAAAAACTTCAAATATTTACATATTGCTACACACGGAATGGTAAACGAAGAAAAACCCGAACTTTCATGCATACTTCTTGCACAAGATACAACAAGTACCGAAGATAATATCCTGTTCTCCGGAGAAATCTATAATTTGGAACTGAATGCTGATTTAACGGTTCTTTCTGCTTGCGAAACCGGTCTCGGAAAAATTGCCGAAGGCGAAGGTGTAATCGGCTTAACCAGAGCATTGTTGTATGCAGGAAGCAAAAACATAATTGTTTCTCTCTGGCAAGTATCCGATGAAAGCACAAGCCAATTGATGGTAGATTTTTATAAAAATATTTTTGAGAAAGAAAATAAAGGTTTTGCCGAACACCTCTCAAAATCAAAACTCAAATTAATTAAGGAAGGTAAATACGCCCATCCGTTTTTT
>JALSMF010000253.1 GCA_026987795.1 Bacteroidales bacterium | reverse complement strand
CGAAATCCGTAAAGTCGGACAGTTACGGCAGCGAAAGCAAAACAGAAATTCAACGAGATAAAATAGTTAACTATGCCAAAAAACAATTAGGCGTAAAATATACTTATGCGGGAAATACCCCTAAAACCGGATTTGATTGCTCCGGCTTTACAAAATATGTTTATTCTCATTTCGGTTACGATGTTCCTCGCCGCTCTGTTGATTATACGAATATCGGGAAAAAAATAAGCATAAAAGACGTAAAAAAAGGAGATATTTTACTTTTTACAGGCAGTAATAAACACAAAAGGGTTACCGGGCATCTCGGTATAGTTGTTTCAAATAAAAGCGGAACAATTAAATTTATTCATGCATCATCTTCAAGAGGAGTGGTTATTTCCGATTTAAGCGTAAGCTATTATAAAGAAAGAATTCTCGGAGCAAGAAGAATTATAAATTAAATACGGACAGATTTGGAATTTGCAGAAAATAATTCGGAATATAATTGGTCTGACAAAATAATTCTTATAGCAGAAGATGAGATTATGAACTATCTCTATCTTGAGGAAGCCCTGAGAGAAACTAAAGCCGAAGTTGTATGGTGTCAAAACGGGAAAGATGCCGTGGATAAGGTGGTTAAAGAAAAAATAAGATTTAACGTTGTTCTTATGGACGTAAAAATGCCCCTGATGAACGGCTATGATGCTACAAAACTGATTAAAAAGTTTGCACCTAAAATACCGGTTATAATACAAACAGCATATGCAATGCAAAAAGAAAAAGCGAAAGGCTATGAAGCGGGGTGTAACGAATATCTCGAAAAACCCGTAAAACAGGACAGACTGCTTTCGACTATAAGCAAATATATAATATAAACTAAATAAAGTTATGAGATATTTAAGACCTGCAATTTTAATATTTGCAATTATTTTTTCAAATGCCGTTTCGGCTCAAAAAACGAATAATACTTCCGACGGTTATGTCTTTAAAGAAGATTTCAGGTTGCCGGTAACAAGCGTTAAAAATCAATACCGCTCCGGAACATGCTGGAGCTTTTCCGGTCTTTCTTTTTTAGAATCAGAGATACTGCGAAAAAAGAAAGATACCGTGAACTTATCCGAAATGTTTGTGGTAAACCGCTGCTATAAAGATAAAGCAAGATTATATGTCAGAATGCAGGGACATATTAATTTCGGCGGCGGAGGTGCTTTTCACGACAATATCTGCATTTTTAAAAAATACGGATTAGTTCCCGAAGATGCTTATTTCGGACTAAACTACGGAACAAAAAAACATGTTCACGGAGAATTAGACGAGGTTTTAAAAGATTTTGTTGACGGCGTAATAAAAAACAAAAATAAAACCATTACACCGGTTTGGGCAAAGGCTTTCGATGCAATTGTCGATACCTACCTGGGAGAAATCCCCGAAAAATTTACATACAAAGGAAAAGAATATACTCCCCGCAGTTTTGCTGATGAATATTGCGATTTAAACCCCGACGATTATGTTGAAATTACGTCTTTTACACACCATCCTTTTTATGAGAAGTTCATATTAGAGGTTCCTGACAACTGGTTGTCGAAAAAGGTTTATAACATTCCTCTTAACGAATTTGAGGAGGTTGTAGACAATTCTCTTAAGAACGGGCACACTGTTGCCTGGGCTGCAGATGTAAGCCATAAAGGGTTTATGTATAATAAAGGTGTTGCCGTGATACCGGAAACAGATGCAGAAAACCTTACGGGATTAGAAAAAGCAAAATGGGAAAAATTAACCGAAAGAGAACGACAAAAACAAATTTATTCTGAAAACGGTCCCGTTCAGGAAAAGAAAATTACGCAAAAATTACGTCAGGAAAAGTTTGACAGCCAAGAAACTACAGACGACCACGGGATGCACATTGTAGGCATTGCACACGATCAAAACGGGACAAAATACTATATCGTTAAAAATTCGTGGGGGACAAATTCAAAATATAAAGGATACTTCTATGCCTCAAAAGCTTTTGTTTTATTGCAAACCACCAATATTATGGTAAATAAAAACGGTATTCCGGAAAGTATCAGAAAAAAATTGGGATTGTAATTTATACTAAAATACAGCTTTTGGCAAAGCTCAAAACTTTGGCAAAGTTTTTTATAAAAAGATAATGAAAATAAGAACCGGCATCGGTTACGATGTACATAAATTGGCAGAAGGGAGAATTTTAACCGTAGGAGGTATTAAAATTCCGCATACAAAAGGCAGCCTCGGGCATTCTGACGGCGATGTTCTTATTCATGCAATTTGCGATGCCCTGCTC
>JALSMF010000252.1 GCA_026987795.1 Bacteroidales bacterium | reverse complement strand
CATAAGCTGATATTTTGTTGTTTTTCTTATTAATCTCATCTTTCAGCCTGGCAATTGCTTCCGTTCTCTTAAATTCTACATACGCTTCGTCTTCGTATGAATATTGTCCCGTAAGGTTATAATTCTCTTTAAGTATTCTGAATTGTTCTTCTTTACTTTTTTCTGTTGTATTTTGTTTGTGTATCAACTCTTTAAGATTTGTTCGCCGCCAGTCTATGTAAATTCTGCCGAGAAGTCGCATTCCGGATAAATCTACAGATTCTATAATCGGGTCAAAATCCGGAGGGTTTATGTCAAGTATATCTTTTACTACTGTATCCGATAAATCAAGTTTTTTACATGAACTTATTTGGAGATTGAAGTAATTATCTAATTGCGAACCTTTTAGTGATAATGTTTTAAATGTTGATTTTCTGAATGTTATTTTTCCTATCCCGAAATCTACGTTGTTAATTTCAACGTCTGAATTTTTAAAATCGGCTTCGCTGAAGTTGAATTCACCTTTTCCGAAAACGGAATTTTTTATTACAAATTCACCGTTTAGGGATGTTGCTTCCATATTTATGTTGTTGTCGCCGAAAAATGTTTTATCGAAACTTACTTTTCCTGTTCCGAAATTTACGGCTTTGAAGTTTATTTCTCCGCTGAGGAATACAGAGCGGTCAAATTGCACGTTTCCGTTTCCGAATTCGCAGAAGTGAAAATCAACATTTCCTGTGCCGAAATGTGCCAGCCTGAAAGAGGCTACGCCGTCGCCGAAATTTACGTTTTTAAAGTATATATTTCCGTTTCCGAAGTTTGTATTTATGAATGCTTTTTTTCCGTTTCCGAATTCGGCACTTGTAAAGTTTACTTTGCCTTCGTAAAAGTCGGCAGACCTGAATGAAATATCTCCGTTTCCGAAATTTACTTTTTCAAATGTTGTTTCTCCGCTTCCGAACATTACCCGGGAAAAGTCTTTTCGTCCGTTTCCGAAATCCGCAACTTTAAAGCTTACCTGACCGTTTCCGAATTTTGTATCGGTAAACAGCAGGTCTCCGTCATTAAATTCAACGTTTATAAAGCTTACTTTACCGTTTTGAAAATCAATATTTTGAAAATCTTTTAATCCGTTGTGAAATACACTGTTTTTAAAATTAATATCTCCGTCGGAGAATGATGTTTTAGAGAAATTTATATTATTACATTTGAACACGCAGTAACTGAAATCTGTATTTTCCGTAAAGAAAACAGAGAAAGAAAAATTAAGGTTGTCGGTTATAAAATATGTGTTATTGAAATTTATTTGCTTTCCTTCAAATAATATTTCGGACAGGTTAATTTCGTTATCGGGGCTGTTAAAAAAGGCTTCTTTTGCTGAGAAATTTGCAAGGATTATTTTTTCGGAATAAACTGCATTTTTGAGATAGCTGATGTCAAAATTTTCAATATATGCATAATCTAACTGCAGTTCATTATTTTCGGCAATGTATTTTTTTATGTAAACTGCATCTGCATATCCGAATTTTTTTTCGGACAGTATTTTTTTTTCGGTATCAAGAAATTTTATCAGAGCAGTTCTCGGGTATGAAAACTGCTCTTTTTTAAACTGACTGTCAATTATTTCTACGGTAAATTCCGTAAAATGTTTTTGCATACTTTTTTCGGGAATTATTTTAAAAAATTATTCTGCCGTAAATTATTTTTCGTTTTCTTCCTCGTCAAGAAGTTCAATTATTTCAATATTGAGGTCGATTAACTCTTTAAATTTTTTGCCGTCGTTAAGCATTGATATATCTCCGGTGTTATAATACCAGTCGAGATCAACCGAATTGTTTTTTGATATCTCTTCGAGAATCAGCAGAATTTTTACTAATTGTCTGTCTGTAGCTGTGTTGTAATAGTCAAATTTAAAAGTAACATGAGTGTGGTCGGCAGGGCTTTCTTTGTATGCATGCAGCCAGTCTATAATCGGTTTATAGAAACTTACTGCGTTTTCTGGAATTGATTTGCCTTTGAATCTTAATATTCCGTTTTCCGGGTCAAGGAATATTTCAGGAGTATCGTCTTCTTCCTGAATAATGTATTTTTCTAATCCGTCTTTCATTTTATTAATTTGAATTTTTAGTGTAAAAAAAGAAAATTTTTCATCGATTTTGTAAAAGTCATAGATAAAGGGGCTTTTGGCTTTCATTTTTATATCAAGTAAGCCGAGACCGGGATTTTTGTCATTTTTGTTGTTAAAATTCAAAAGTGTTTGATTATATTCGTCGGCAAGTTCGTCTTCGGTAAGGTTGTTGACATTTT
>JALSMF010000251.1 GCA_026987795.1 Bacteroidales bacterium | reverse complement strand
CGATAAAAACGGCGAAATGCACTACGATATAATATCTGCATTTATTAAATCCGTTCGCGGAAGCGATCCTAATGCAGCGGTTTACTGGCTTGCCCGTATGATTGAGGGCGGTGAAGACGTAAAATTTATTGCACGCAGACTGATAATACTTGCAGCGGAAGATATAGGTTTAGCAAACCCCAATGCTCTCCTGATTGCAAATAACTGCTTTAATGCCATCAATATAACAGGGTATCCCGAAGCCCGCATTATTTTGGCTGAAGCAACAATTTATTTGGCAAATTCCGCAAAAAGCAATTCTGCATATCAGGCAATAAACAAAGCACAAGAACTTGTTCGTAAAACAGGAAATTTGCCCGTTCCTTTACATTTAAGAAATGCTCCGACAAAACTTATGAAAAATCTCGATTACGGAAAAAATTACAAATATGCTCATTCTTACAACGAAAATTTCGTAAATCAAGAATATTTTCCGGAAAAAATAAACAAGACAATCCTTTATATACCGGGAAATAACATTGCCGAATTAAACGCAAAAAAAATTATAGAGAAAAGGTGGAAAAAAAAGTATGAATAAAAATAGTATTTGTGCTTTAAAACAGTATGTCATAGTTTTTTAAAAAAAGTTGTATATTTGTAGCTGATTATTTAAATTTTTAACTAAAATCTGAAAATTATGAAAAAATTATTAGTGTTAAGTTTTATTACAATTTTAATTGCTTCGACATTTGTCGGATGTAAAAAAGGAGAAAATGATCCTTTTTCATTACTAAGCAGAAAAGCCAGAATTACAGGAGTTTGGAATTTAACAAGTGCAGATTATGAAGAAAAAGACGTTAATGACGGAAATGTCGATATTACAAGTTTTTCTTACGACGGAGAAAATATGACCGAAACTACGGACGGAAACGGAGAGACTTACAAATACTCGGAAGAACTTACAATTGAAAAAGACGGAACATTTAAATCCGTAACCGAAAAAGAAGTTGAATACTGGGATAATACAAACTTACAATGGACAAAAGGAATAAGAACAGAAACTACGGAAGGTGTTTGGTATTTTCTTGACGGAAATGATAATTTAGGTGTAGAAAAAAAGGAAAGGGTCGAGTTTTTAGTAGAAAAATACAGACAAATTGACCCCGACGGAGACACTTTTGAATATGAAATGTCCGGAAGATCAAACTCTTGGGTAAATATATTCTTACTTGACAGATTAGCTAATGACGAAATAGTTACACTGTTCGACTTTACTCAAACATGGGGCGGAGATTCTTTCACAAGATCAGGAACAATGACATATAGTAAAGAATAAAGCTCGTTTATAAAATTAAAATAACAACCGCCGCTAAATAAAATTTCGGCGGTTTTTGTTTTAATTTTAAATATGTTTTACAGCCGCAATAACACATTTTTATATATTTTTGCAAAAAAATACAGAATGAAGAATGAAGAACGTTTTATGAGAGAAGCAATACGCTTATCTCGAGAAAGTGTAAAGAACGGAGGCGGACCCTTCGGAGCGGTAATCGTAAAAGAAGGAAAAATTATTGCCGCAGCATCAAATAAAGTAACTCAAAATAATGACCCTACCGCACACGCAGAAGTTTCGGCAATAAGAGAAGCTGCAAAAAAACTTAACACATTCAACCTTTCAGGTTGTGAAATTTATACTTCTTGCGAACCTTGTCCTATGTGCTTCGGTGCCGTTTACTGGGCAAGACTTGACAAGCTTTATTTTGCCAACACAAAGCAGGATGCAAAGGCAATAGGATTTGACGATTCTTTTATATACGAAGAAATCAACTTGCCGTATGAAAGACGAAAAATTCCGAACATACAAATTCTCAGAAATGAAGCTCTGAAAGCTTTCAAAGATTGGGAAGAAAATGAAGATAAAACAGAATATTAAAAAAGAGACTGCTTTCCGGGCAGCCTCTTTATCTTTTTTCTGTTACTTCAACCATTTATCTAACCAATTTTTAAACTCTCGTTGCCACAAAATACCGTTTTGCGGATGCAACACCCAATGGTTTTCTTCCGGAAAATAAAGCATTTCGGCAGGGACACCTTTTAATTTTGCCGCATCAAATGCACTGAATCCTTGCGAATCCAAAATTCTGTAATCTTTTCCGCCGTGAATAACTAAAATCGGCGTATCCCATTTATCAACAAATTTATGCGGGGAATTTGCATAGCTTCTTTGTGCTGTTTTGTTGTCGTAATCCCAAGGTGCACCGCCTAAATCCCAATTTGCAAACCACAGTTCGTCGGTTTCGGTATATTGTGC
>JALSMF010000250.1 GCA_026987795.1 Bacteroidales bacterium | reverse complement strand
ATAACTATTTGAAAATTATCATCAGATTCAACATCAAAATCAACACTCATATTTTTTGCAGTGATTGTTTTCGGGTTTTGATAACACCAAATACCAAAATAAAGAGCATTTTTTGTGTAAACAACGGCAACTTCGGTTCTTTCGCTTACAGGTTCACCGAAATTCAGTTCTCTTTGTGTGAAATTTGAAATATGTTTTGCCTGTTTCCAGACATTCTCATCTAATTTTCCGTCGAAGTTGATTTTTTCGGTCAGTAAAACAGCATGAATTGTATCCGGACTTGAGCGTTGAGCTTTCGTATTAAAGATAAAACTTGTGATTATCAGAAGTATAAATATAATTTTCTTCATCCGTAAAGAAATTAAATCTTTTTAAATTGATAAAAGTCAATCTTAATTGTGCCGAATATCAAAAGTATATTAAATTTATCAAATAAGCATATTTTTGCGTATGAATTTTTTATTTTACTGATACAAGCCTAAAAGTACTTTCTCGTGTGTTAAAGGAGCTTTAAAATCAGGTTTGTAATCGGGATTGAATGCCTTAATTGCATTCTGCACCGCAAAAAAACTTCCTAACCCGTATATAAAAGGCGGTTCTCCCACAGCTTTTGATTTTAATATTGCATGTTTGCTGCCTTCTGTTTCAAGTTCTTCTATGAAAACATTTTTCGGGACAGAGTAAATATCAGGAACCTTATACGTCGAAAGTGAATTTACCAGCAGTTGTCCGTTTTCATCGTGGCGTATTTCTTCCGTGGTAACCCAACCGACTCCCTGAATCAAGGCCCCTTCAATTTGTCCTTTATCAAGTAAAATATTCATACTTTTACCGAAGTCATGAATAATCTTAACTTCTTCAATTTCGTAAGTTCCTTTTACGGTATCAACAACTGCGGTTGTAATCGCAGTTCCGTAAACGTGGTATGCAAAAGGATGTCCTTTTTCTTTTGTTTTGTCAAAATAAATTTCAGGAGTGGCATAGTGTCCTTTTTCCGATAATTTAACTCTTTTTGCCAGAGCTTCCGAAACTAAGTTGTTCCATGAAATATCTGTTTTCTTATTCTTGATATATATATATTCGTTTTTCAGATTTATTTCCTCATATTTTGTATTTAAAAGCTCTGCAGCTGTTTCTTTTAGCCGCTTGAGTAATGAATTACAGGCAATTTCAACGGCTTTTCCGTTAAGGTCGGCACCTGAACTTGCAGCTGTGGGCGATGTATTTGCAACTCTGGTTGTATTGGTAGTCTCAAGTTTTATGCGATTTGTTGAAATTGAAAATATATTTGCCGCAACTTGTTTCATTTTTGTATTTACACCTTGTCCCATTTCTATTGCCCCGGTACTTATGCTTACACTTCCGTCAGAATAGATATGGATTAATGCACGGGCATTGTTCATCATTGTATTTGTAAATGAAATGCCGAAACATAAAGGCGTAACAGACATTCCTTTCTTTAATCTGTTATTTTCAGTGTTAAATTTTATTATTTCTCTGAAATGTTTTTCTATATTATATTTTTTATCGGCTGCTTTCCAAGAATTTACGGCTTCCGTATTTTCGGCAATTTGTCCGTAAGGAAATATTTCCCCGTCTTTTATTAAATTTTTCTCTTGAATTTTGTATGCAGGAATTTTTAATTCATCAGCAGCCTTTTGTATCGCTGATTCAATTGCAAAAAATCCCTGCGGACCTCCGAAGCCCCGAAATGCCGTATTCGGAGGTAAGTTGGTTTTGCAGCTGTAAACGGTTATTTCGGCATTAGGGATAAAGTAACTTCCTGTTGCATGGAATAATGTTCTTTCCGTAATGGCAGGGGATAAGTCGGCTGCGGCACCGGCATCTTGTATAAAATCAACCTCATAAAATTGAATTTTTAAGTCTTCTGATAATCCGATTTTGTAATTAGCAATGTAAGGATGCCGTTTTCCCGTCATTCTTAAATCATCGTGTCGACTTAAGATTATTTTTACGGGCTTGTTAAGCAGATGTGCCGCAAGTGCAGCCATTACAGCCCAAGGCGTTGCTTGGTCTTCTTTTCCTCCGAAACCTCCGCCGAGTCGTCTTACATCGACTTCCGTCATATTCATAGGTATCCCGAGAACACGTGCAGTAATTTGTTGAACAGAGGTAGGTCCTTGTGTTGATGAATAAAGTAAAATATTTCCGTTTTCTTTAGGTATTGCATAAGAACCTTGCGTTTCAAGATACAGATGTTCTTGTCCTCCGGTTTCGGCAGTTCCTTCAAAAATATATTTTGATTTTTTTGAACCTGTGTTTAAATCACC
>JALSMF010000249.1 GCA_026987795.1 Bacteroidales bacterium | reverse complement strand
TATATTTATTGTCTTTATAATTCCAATAAGTGGTAGTTGCTGCCGAAGTTATGGTAATACCGCGCTCTTGCTCTTGCTCCATCCAGTCCATTGTAGCAAGACCGTCATGAACTTCACCTATCTTATAATTTACTCCGGTATAATACAAAATCCTTTCGGTAGTTGTAGTTTTACCGGCATCAATGTGAGCCATGATACCAATATTACGCGTATATTTTAAATCTTCTGCCGCCATTTATTTTTTTAGAATCTGAAATGTGCAAATGCTTTATTTGCCTCAGCCATTCTGTGTGTTTCTTCTTTACGCTTAAATGCTCCGCCTTCTCCTTTATATGCGTCAAGGATTTCAGCTGCAAGTTTTTCTGCCATTGATTTTCCTCTTCTGGCACGAGCATATTTAATCATATTTTTCATGCTGATTGACATTTTTCTGCCCGGATTAATTTCTGTAGGAACCTGAAAGGTTGCCCCTCCTACTCTTCGGCTTTTTACTTCGACCTGCGGAGTAACATTTTCAATTGCTTTTTTCCAAATTTCAAGAGGTGTCATCTCAATGTCTTTTGCTCTTTGCTCAACAATATCAAGTGCAGAATAAAAAACATTAAACGAAAGGTTCTTTTTCCCGTCTAACATCAAATTATTGACAAATTGAGTTACCATTTTGTCATTAAACTTCGGGTCTGCTTGAATTCCGAATTTTCTTTTCTTTTGATTTCTCATATATCTTAAATATAAATGATATGACTATTTTTTGGGTCTTTTGGTTCCGTATTTAGAACGCCTTTGAGTTCTGTCTTCAACACCTTGCGTATCAAGGGTTCCTCTTATAACATGATATCTTACCCCCGGTAAATCTTTTACTCTTCCTCCTCTTATCAATACAATAGAGTGTTCCTGCAAATTATGACCTTCCCCGGGTATATATGCGTTAACTTCTTTACCGTTGGTAAGTCTCACCCTTGCAACTTTTCTCATTGCCGAATTAGGTTTTTTAGGTGTGGTAGTATAGACTCTTACACACACTCCCCTCTTCTGAGGACTTGAATTAAGTGCCGGAGATTTACTTTTTCCTTTAACGTGTTTTCTACCTTTTCTTATTAATTGTTGAATTGTAGGCATTTGTAACTAATTTTTGAATTTGGGCTGCAAAGGTAAAATTATTTTTTTTCAATGCAACAGTTTTTTTAATTAAATTTTCAATAACACACTATTATTTAATTAACAGAGTCCTTTTTAGGTTACTGTATATTTTTTTGACCGGTTTTAAATGTAATTTTCAAACTTAAAGCTTTGCAAATGAAGTATTGGAACATAAATTAAATATGCCGGAAAGCAAACTTTCGGCAACAATTTTATAGCTATGGCAGATAAACTCCAAACGATAACTTTTCTGTCTGTTTATTCTTCTTTATTTACATTACACGTAGTCATACAAAGTTTTCCGCACAAATTAAATAAAACTTTACAATATCTAAACAATTAAGAGTAATAAAGTTTCATATTTTTAAAAAAATTACTCTTTATTTTATATCTGTTCACATTACTTCTTTGTAATTTGTGATTCCTAAAAACTTTTAAGACTATAAAAATATGTTATCCTTACCGTTTAACATCATATTTTTATGGCACTTACATCAATCTTTTAAATTTTTACCGCAAAAAGTTTGCAAGTTAAATAATAATATCATAACTTTGCAATGTTTTTAATTTTGTAACCATTACAAATATGAATAAGATACAAAACGCAAGCGAGGATTTATTAAATGCCGGGATAAAACCATCTTATCAAAGAATTAAAATATATGAGTTTATAATAAAAAACCTGACTCACCCCACTGTTGAAACTGTATATAAAAAATTGTCAAAAGAAATTCCGACATTGTCAAGAACAACGGTTTATAATACCTTAAAGCTTTTTGAAAAAAAAGAATTAATAAGGAGTGTAAATATCGAAGAAAATGAAATGCGATACGACGGACAGAAACACATACACGGACATTTTAAGTGTACGGTATGCGGAGAAATTTTTGATTTTAACTACAACTACAATGATTTAGAATTTTCCGGTTTAGACGATTTCGTTTTAAACCAAACCGACGTTATGATAAAAGGAATATGCAAAAAATGCAGAATAAAAAACTCTTAAATTTTAAAATATGAACATTGAAGCACTATACAACATTTCATACGGACTCTACATCGTAAGTTCCGGAAATAAAGAAACAGGAAACGGATACATTGCAAACACAGTATTTCAAATTACTTCGGACCCGCAGAAATTTGCCGTAAGTTGCA
>JALSMF010000248.1 GCA_026987795.1 Bacteroidales bacterium | reverse complement strand
TCCAAATATTTTTTATTTACGGAAGTAATTTCAAGCTCGCCTCGTGCCGAAGGTTTTACGTTTTTTGCAATTTCAATCACTTCATTCGTATAAAAATACAAACCGGTAACGGCATAATTCGATTTCGGATTTTCGGGTTTTTCTTCTACGGAAATTACATTACCTTTTTCGTCAAATTCGGCAACACCGTATCTTTGCGGGTCTTTTACATAATATCCGAATACGGTTGCAACTTTCTCTTTTTCAACATTTTCTCTTGCCGATTTTAACAGCTTCGGTAATCCGTGTCCGTAAAAAATATTATCTCCCAAAACTAATGCAACACTGTCGTTTCCTATAAATTCCTCACCGAGAATAAATGCCTGTGCCAAACCGTCGGGGCTGGGCTGCACTCTGTATGAAAAATTGAGCCCGAGGTGATTTCCGTTTCCGAAAAGTCGCTCGAAATTTCCGATATCTTCGGGCGTGGAAATAATAAGTATATCTCTAATTCCGGCAAGCATTAAAACCGACAGGGGATAATAAATCATCGGTTTATCATAAATCGGTAACAATTGTTTAGATATTGATTTTGTTATGGGATACAGTCTGGAACCGGAACCGCCTGCAAGTATTATTCCTTTCATATTTAATTTATTTCAGCAATTATTTTCTCGTATATTTTTTTATATTTTTCCCACTCCGGGATGTTAAAATTGTTATTGTGCCAAAGAACGACAAAAATACCTTTATATTTTTTAACAGTATCTTTCATGGCAATTATTTTGTCAAAAAAATCATTTTTATCGGGATATTTTTTAATTAATGCCTGCTCCATTACAATTAAAGGCTGCTCTTTTAATTTTAGTTTTTCTCTTGTAATTACGTTAAAAACAGAATATTCTGAACAAGTTCCCGCTCTGAAACCTACATTATTAATAAAGCCGATTGTGCTGTCTTTTTTTATTTTGCAATCTTCGAGCATTTGCCAAGTTTCCGGATTTTTGAAACGTAAAAAATGTTGCCTTCCTTCTTCAATTTTTATTTCTTTCGGAAAACGTTGCAATTCTTTGCAAAACAAATCTTTATTTTTGTATGAACGGTATGCTCCGTGAATTCCGACAATGTGCCCCTTATTCTTTATTTTCAAAATAGTTTTTGCAACTTTTTTGTCAGAAATAGTATATTGTGCATCTTCTTCACCGAGTATTGCGGGAATAAAATAAAAGTGCGATTTTAATCCGGCTTTTTCAGATAAATTCATTAAAAAATCGAAAGTATCATAAGGGTCTTTAACTTTGCCGCTTTTTATTTTAAAATATAATCGTAAAGTATTGATTGCTTTCTTTAAACTTTTTCTTACAAAAATATCGCCTCCTATTGCTTTTATAAATTTCGGAAACTTGCCATAACGAGCAAAAAAATCAATATCGTGCGTAATTTTTGCTTTGTATGTATGCTTATTTTCAATTTCAAATCCGAGATATGCAAACATTTGTCGTAACATTTCGGCATATTCGTTTACAATCGGTCTTTCATTAAAATTATGCTTTACGGAAAGCTGTAATTCATCGGGCGTTCTGCCGTGATTGTCTTTTTCCGAAATTACATATTCTTCCCAACGGGTAAGCATAAAAAAGGAAGATGCAAAAATATCAATCCTGCAACTTATTGATTTACCACCAATTACAATATTTGAATTTCCGTAAAGAACAGGAGTATTTTTTTCGGGAGTAAGCTTATTTTTTGCAAAAATTATTTTTTCAGGAATATTTTCTTTTTTAAGGTAAGATAATTCCTTCGGATATTTTCCGAAAAAATCATCATTTATTTCAATTGTTTTATCTTGAAATTTTATGATATAATTCTTAACTTCTTTTATTTCAAGAGAATATTCAATACCGAGAAATTCGGAAAATAATACATCAATTATGTATTTTTTTTCAGGGATGTTGTTATTCGGTATTTGAATTTTTATTTTCATGAATCCTTTAAAGGAATAAAAATGTCTTTTAAGACCTGCTCTTCGTCTTCCCAACAAAGTTCAGCAGATGCTTTTTTAAGGTTTTCCTTCCATTTTTGATATTCTTCGGAAGAATTAAGCATATAGTTTATTTTTTCGGCAATATGTTTCGGGTTATGGTCTTCGATAAAACAACCGATGTCATAAGTCTTTACAATATTTTCAATTTCCGGTAAACGGCTTACAAGAACAGGCACATTTGCTCTTATGTAATCGAACAATTTATTCGGAAGTGCATAGTAATAATTAAGCCCGATATTTTGTTCAAGCGAAATTCCGATGTCGGCAAGTTTTGTATATGCGG
>JALSMF010000247.1 GCA_026987795.1 Bacteroidales bacterium | reverse complement strand
ATTAGTAAGTAAGGGCTTTTTTACTTTTATTATCAGTAGCATCAGTTATTTCTTGCCAAAAAAACAATTTTGAAAAAAAAGAATTTATTTCTTCATTTGAAACCGCTGAAGATTTTGCGGGATTTTATATAACACCTCAAGGGTATAAAGGCACTTCATATCATGAATTATCAGACTCTGTTGTTCATTCCGGAACATTCTCACATAAAGCATGGATAACAGGAGCCAACCCGCCGTCAACAAGTTCCGTAAATAACAATCACAGAGGGTATCCAACCGTTCAGCTGCAAAATACTCCTGAGGGTCCGTTTGAAACACCCTGTTACGTAACCCTTTGGGTATGGCTTGATATGGAACTGAAACCTGACAGTTTAGGCGGTGAGGATGACTGGTTTAGTTTTGCTACTTTTACTGATGATAAGTCTGATAATTGGGCTCGAACAGTATTGGTAAATTTAAATTATGACGGTTTTGTTCATTTGCAGAATGTTCCTAAACAAGGGCAACAAGAACATCTGTTTCAAACTGATAATTTACGATTTCCTCAGAGAGAATGGGTAGAATTAAAGATATATTTAGATTTCCGGAACGGAGGTTATGCTAAGGTGTGGCAAAACGGCGAGTTAGTTTCTTATGCAAAAGTAAAAAATATAAAAAACAGAATTGCTCAGGCTCATTTTGGTTTGTATTGCCCCCCCCAAATGACTTCCGGAGTGGTTTATAATGATGATTTAACCATAAGAACGGTTGAGGGAGAATAAAATATTTAACAATAAGCCAGAAATTACGGAAACTCTTCCGCCGGAACTTTTTTGACTTGTGTTGAACAGCAATATTTTTATATCTGCACCGCTTTTTGATTTTCCGTTCTCAGAACTTCCTCCGCAATTTTATAACGCAAAAATAATAACAGCCGAAAAGGCAACAAATAAGATACCTGAAAAACTTTTTATTTTCATAAAATAATAAAAAATAAAGAGTTAAAAAATAAAAATTATATTTCAATAAATTCCAGTCCTTTCCAAACAAAATAAGCAGTTGAAAATAGTGCGGACAAGAATGTAAAAACATTAAAACTCTTCCTGACTAAAACAAAACGCGGTGCTGCATAAAAGAGAGCATAAAGCGGTAATAAAATAAAAAATTCCAAAATACGTGATGCTCTGTGCGGGTCGGCAATATGTTCGGGCTCAAACAGTTGATACTTCCATAAAGCTGCCGAAAAATCAATAAAAAGCGTAATGAAAATAAGAATCGGTACATAAACGTAAAAATAATTTGATTTGCCGAACACGTATCGAGTTTTGAAATTAACAAAAGCAAATATTATCATAGTAATAAACAAGACTATGAAAATCATAAAATATGTCATTTGAGTATTACTCGAAAAATTTGATGTGTCGCTGCCCATTCCGAGAATATTTATTGAAGGCATTAACAAAATAATGCCGTAACCGATAATCATTATTCCGGTTAAGTATTCCGAAACTTTTTTTATAAATCTTTTTGACTTTGAGTTATAAGATTGTTTTTCATAAGAGCTCATCATTCCTATAAAAACGAGAAGAACAATAAAAAACAAATATATTCCGAGCAGTGAAAATATAGATTTTGTGTCTTTCCCTTCAAGAATTTTATAAAAAAAAACCTGAATTTTTTCGATATAAGCAGAATTTAAACTGTCAATAACTATTGTAACAAATACGGTTATCCAAAACCACTTACTTTGTTTTTTCAGATATGATAAAAATTTTTGCATTATTTTTTGTTTTGTAATCTTGCTCAAGATTTCCGAATGATGCGGAAAAAGATTTTATTCTGCATCATCCGGAAATTAAAAGATATTTATTATTTCAAACTGATATTTACACTGACCGTTCCGCTTGAGCCTTTTTGACTTGTGTTGAACAGTAATATTTTTATATCTGCACCGCTTTTTGATTTTCCGTAGAAACGATATTCTGTGTCAGAAAATTTTTCGCCTTCTCCGAATTTATCCGAAAAATCTTTAAAAAATTTATCGTATAATTTTGTGCCGTTATCAAAAGCTTCGTCACCTGTCGGTCCCCACGAATAATAATCAACAGCGATAAGATTTAGCAATCCGTTTTCATCAAAATAATATTTTACGTCGTAACGGTTATTGTCGTCAATCATGTAACTGTATTTTACATTTTGGTCGGTTGTTTGTGCCAATGCACTTTCTTCTTCATTTTTTTTGGCTTCGTCAAGAGTTGTTTTATTTATTATAACATCTCTGAAATCGCCGCCTCCGTTTTTAACTAACTTTTCATAAAATTTCCCCAT
>JALSMF010000246.1 GCA_026987795.1 Bacteroidales bacterium | reverse complement strand
GCACAGTAGATTTCTTTAAAGAAAAATATGCAAGTTGTGAAATTCGCTACGGAGATATGAAAAAACAACTGGCAGAGGATATTATTAAATTCGTTACACCCATACGTGAAAAAATTATTGAAATCAGAAATAATAATAAATATTTACGCAATGTTGCCGAACTCGGAGCTGAAAAAGCCCGTCAAAGTGCATCAAAGACATTAAAAGATGTTCGGGAAATAATAGGTTTCAGAAAATTTTAAACCGTAACATATATTTGTCCGATTTTTACATCAAAACGAGGCTGATTCCCGTAAACCTGTAACCGCTTTGGTTACGAAACTGTCCGTGAGGATTTAAACCTCCGTAATGTCGCAGAAAAAAACCTATATTTTGGTACGGTTTATTTGATGGTCTGACTTCCCACCCGAAATATAAATTATACGACCATATCCGAGCTTCCTCAATGTTGGTATCATAACTGAATTGTGGTCGGTTATTAATTTCTGCAGATAAAATATTTACAATTTTTTCGGAAGATAAGAAACCTTCGGTTCTTCGGTAATTTAACGAAAAATACCATTCAAAAGTTTTGCTGCTCAACGGAATTTCAATACCTTTTGTTTCCAAACTGTCGGTAAAATAATAACCGTATTCAGTCAACCAAAGACCTTGTATGCCTGTTTTTAATGATAAGACATTGCTCTTTAGAGTGTCCGGATCGTTTAAGGTTACTGAAAATTTCCAAGCTTCATAAGATATATTGATGCGTTTAAAATTGTTGATGTTTTTATATCCGTGCAAAGCAAATTCATCACCGATATGAGTACTCTCATGGAACAGAGGCATAATATTAAAAACAATGTTTTTTATGTGTTTTTTATTAAGTCGTTTTATCATTTTTACTTCTGTTCCAAACCAATAATCTGTATTTATAACGGGAGCTGTTGTCGCTTCAAACATATCAACTAAAGTGACGGAACTGCCCGGCAAGCCGAAATATAATCCTAAATTATTTTTTGAATAAGAAAAAACAGGTATTTCATATCCGAAATGAGCTTCAATGAAAGGTCGCCCGGAAATATTTTTTATGTAATATTCATCGGCAACTTTATTCGGAAATCCGATTTCAAGTTTGGTTAACGGACTTCTTGTATCCGATACAAAAGGCTTTGCATACGGCACACCGGTAAAAAAATTAATTTCCTGTGCTTTTATTCCGGATGACATAAGTAAAATCACAAATATTTTAAATACCTTTGACATTATAATTTCTTAAATTTATTTTTTATTACAAAAATATAGCTAATTATGAATTTAAGGCTATAAAATATGAATTAAAACTTCAAAATATATATGAAAAAATTGCTGACAGTTTCTTTATTGTTTTTATTCTCTGCAAATATTTATGCTCAAACCGACCAAGAGCAGATTTATAAATTTACACAAGTAATGGATGCCGTAACAGGAAGTTATGCAGACAGTGTAGAGCAAGAAAAACTTATCGAAGAAGCTATAATATCCGTGTTAAAAGAATTGGACCCGCATTCGGCATATTTCTCAAAAGACGAAATAGAGGAACTTAACAGAGGACTTAAAGGAAGTTTTGTCGGAGTCGGTATCACTTATGATATAATACAAGATACAGTTCTGATTTTAAATATTTCCGAAAACGGTCCTTCCGAAAAAGCAGGAATAAAACCGGGAGACCGAATAATAAAGATTAACGGAGAAACAGTAGCAGGAAACAGGATTAATGATGAGCAATTAAAAGCATTACTTACCGGAAAAAAAGGAAGCAAGGTAAATGTAACGGTAAAGAGAAAAGATGTAAAGAATTTGCGGACATATGAAATTATTCGCGGTAAAATTCCTGTTAAGAGTATAACAGCAGCTTATAATATAAAAAAAAATGTTACTTACATTAAACTTAACAGATTTTCGGCTACTACGCTTGATGAATTTCAGAAAATTACGGATTCTCTGATACACGCAAAAGATGCAAAGATAATTTTGGATTTAAGATACAACTCCGGAGGCTATCTTTATACGGCAATTCGCCTGCTTGAATATTTTTTTGAAAAAAATAAACTTGTTTTATATACCGATGGTGTTCACCAAAAAAGAAAAAATTACTTTACTCACAAAACCGGAAAATTTCGAAATAACGATATGGCGGTTATAATTAACGAATCGTCGGCATCGGCATCTGAAATAGTAAGCGGTGCCGTTCAGGATTTAGACAGAGGTGTTATTATCGGCAGGCGATCCTACGGAAAAGGTCTTGTCCAAAAACCTGTTTATCTTGTCGATGGTTCAATGATTCGCCTCACCACG
>JALSMF010000245.1 GCA_026987795.1 Bacteroidales bacterium | reverse complement strand
ATAAGGTGCATAACTTTTCATGGCGTAAGTTGTAAAGTATGCATTTTCATTTTTATGCTTAATAAAAAAATCAATTGCGGCTTTTTGTGATATTTTTTCAATTTGCGGAACAATAATGCTTTGTGCCAGATTAGTGAAAATTATACCGGTTATAAACAAGATAAAAATACCTTTCAGGTAATGCTTTTTTATTAAAGTTAAAGAAAAAATAACGCCGACAATTAAAAAAACACCGAGTAAAAATTCAAAACCGGTAAATGATGTTACTGCTTCCAAATTTGCATTTGCAAAGGCATCTTTGATAAGCCCTGATTTAATAATTTCTTTGTTATGTAACCCGATATATTGCAAGGCAAAAACAGAAAAAGCATAAAACAGTGCAAGAAAAATTATTATAACGGATATTAATTTCGATTTTTTGTATTCGTGTTTTTCGGTTTTGTATATTGCATAAACTGCTAAAAACGTAAGCGGGAAATATGCCATTGATGAGTAATGTACAATTTTGGTTTTTACTATGCTGAATAAAATAAGTACAACCCAAAATAAAACGGTCATATGCTTTTTCAGTATTGCCTTTTCGGGATTTTTTATCTTTTCTTTTCTGAAAGATTTAAGAGCAAAGACGGAAGCCGGAAAAACTCCTAAAAATAATACAACGAAATGATAAAAGAAGAATCTTTCGTGTCCGGCAACTCCGCTGTTGAAAAGTTCTGTTTGATATTTTATAAAATCCTGTATTATGCTGAAATTTCCGTTAAGAATCTGAAGAATAAACCAAAATCCGCCGACAAAAGAGTAAACGAGGGCATATATAATAATGTCTTTAAACCTTATCGGAATTTTAAAGCGTTGTATTATCAGGTATACAAACTCGCACAAAAGGAACAACAATAAAGCAACAGGACCTTTTGTAAGAGTTCCTAAGCCTATTGCGACAGATGAAAGTAATATAAATTTTATTCGATTTTTCTTTTCATATAAATATCTGATAAAAAAATATATGCCGAGAAAAATAAAAAGGTTAAACCAAGGATCGATAATACCTGATTTGAAATAAAAATGAGGAAGGAGAGAGCCTGCGTATACGAAAACCCATATTAGTCCGAAACTCTCGTCAAAATGTTTTTTTCCGATATTAAATAAAACAAGTAAAGTAATAATACCTGCAATTGCATTAGGAAAGCGGGCTGCAAATTCATTTACACCGAATATTTTCATAGATAAAACCTGCAGCCAAATAAAAAAAGGCGGTTTTTCCCGGAACAGTTCAAAATTGATTCTTACATTCAGATAATCGCCGGTAACAATCATTTCACGAGCCGATTCTGCAAAGTTTATCTCATCCCAGTCAAACAAATGTACATTTCCGATAAACGGGATAAACAGTAAAGAAGATATTAGGATAATAAAGATATTAATATTAAAATACTTGCTGTTCACCTGTTAATTTATTAAGAAATTAAACTTCACTTTTTCCTATTAAATATTTAAATAATTCATAAATTCATCAAATCGCTCTTCCAAAAGCTCATTTATTTTGTCATCTTCGTTGTATGCTGCTTTTATCTTATAATCGTAGCGTTCAAAAGTTTGTCTTATTGCCGAAAAATCAGTCGTATTAATTTTAATTGTAAGCTCTAATTTTGTAGAATTTTTTTTCGTTTCGGCATATAAACTTAATATTTTAGCATCGTTACTTTCAATAATTTGGGCAATTTGCGACAAAGAATAATTATGAAAATCCAATTCAAGAATAAAAACAGCACCGGGATTTTCCGAAGACGTTAATGTCCCTAAATGTCGTACCAAATCATGAAAACAAATTGCTCCGATATATTTTTTTTTACTATTTAAAACCGGAACAACGGATACATTAAATTTTGTAAAAACAGTAATTACTTCGTAGATGTGCCTGTTGCATAAAACAAAGGGTCTTGCAAGAACATTTTTATATGAAGAAAAAGTTTTGTCAACTAAGTCAAAATCATAAATTTCATTCTCTGAAATTAATCCGAAATAATTGCCGTCAGAATCAACAAGCGGGATATGGGAAATTTTAAAGAAGTCCATTCTGACAAGAGCCTTCTCTCCCTTATCATTAATGTTTACTGCCGGAAATATATCTGAAATCAGCTCTTTTGCCTGCATTAAGTTATTTTAAGATTAACTTATTCGTAAAAATTGTAAAATACCTATAATATTGTTTAATCAAATTTATACTTTTGTCGTTTAATCAGACATCAAAAATATTATTTAATTACTTTACCGCAAAAGAAAATGACAAGATTAAGCGTAAATATTAACAAAATAGCCACATTGCGAAATGCAA
>JALSMF010000244.1 GCA_026987795.1 Bacteroidales bacterium | reverse complement strand
CAAACAACAAAGTCGGCATCTTTAACAGCCTTCTGAATTTCTTCATCAACGCTTAAGTTTGCTTTATTTGTTTTTATACCGAACCTTTTTGATAAAAAAACAAGGCTGTCTTCATTAATATCGTAAGATGTTACGTCAAATTTTTTGTGCAAATCAATCGCAATAGTTTTTCCTACAAGCCCGGCACCGAGAACAGAAACTTTTTTCATAACCTTTAAAATAACAAAAAATCCTTACTCAAAAGTAAAGATTTTTTGTTAAATACGGAATAAAACTTACATTTCTCGGTTATACATTTCAATTTCCCATAAACGTATTTTATAAATATATTCGCTCCTTACGGGAACTCCGTCTTTGTTCCGGTAATAGCACCATTTTTTAAGCTCTTCGTCTACAGGCTCATTTGCAAGAACTTTTTTTCTGAAAGTGCTTCTCTGAAAGTTGCCTATGCCTTTTGCATAAATAAAGTGAGCAACTACAATTTTTCTGTAACCTTCAACGTTTGTTGTTCGTTCTGCAGCTTTTACGGCTTTATCAAAGTCCTTCCTCAGTAAATTTTCTGCCTGTTGTCTTGTAATGCGTTCCGGAAATACTTCTCCGGGTTTAATAACATGTCCGTATCCGATAGTTTTAATTCCGGCAGCATCGTAATACGCTTTTCCGCCGGCAAAGCCTTCATGTTTCTTTATAAATTCGATAGCTTCTTCATAGCCTTTTTCAAATTGGTATTTGCTGATGTAATTTTTCTCGGCATGGCTGACTTCAACTTCTTTTACATCGGAGTTTGTATTTTTATTTAAAATAAACTCGCCGAAAAATGAATTCGGCGCAAACAACATTCCTATCAGAAAAAGTAATGAACTTCTGAAATAAATTTTCATTTAATTAATTTTTGTTCAACAATAAATCAAGGTTTTTAATTATCCTTGATTTGGGATTTTCCCTTTGAGGCGGGTGTAACCAATTTATTTTTATGTGTTTACGGTGTTTGCACACCTGCCTTTTTCAAAAAACGGCGGCAAACATACAGCTTATTTTTTTTCCTGCAAGCTTTTTTTAAAAAAAGTTTTAAAGAGAAGCGTAATTTAGAATAAAGAAATCCTTTTTTACTGTTGTATCCTAAAAACCAAAAGACACGAGTATTAAGCCCGGCAATTATTATTTTTAACAGCAACCTGCGGATATGAATTAATTTTTTCGGAATGTTTGATTCTGTTTATATTTGCTACATTACTAAATGGTTTTTTAACAATTATTTTAAATATAAACGATTAAATATAAACAGGCAATTATGAAATTAAAAATATTATTTCTTAGTTTTTTCGTGTTACATTTTTGGGGTGCGGATGCTCAAAAAACCTTGTTACAGTCAGGACCTATGCTCGGTTACTCCGAAATGTTTGAGGTTATGCTGTGGGTTCAGACAAAAAAAGAAGCTGACGTAAAGATTAAATATTATAATACAAAAGAACCGGAGAAAGTTTTCACGACGAATATCGTTAAAACTCAAAAGGGAAGGGCTTATACGGCTCACTTAATTGCAGATGCGGTAAAACCGGGGAATACTTATCATTATGATTTGTATATTAACAATAAAAAAATAAAATCTGATTACGATACAAAGTTTACAACACAAAAATTATGGAAGTGGAGAACTGACCCGCCGAATTTCATGTTTGCATCAGGCAGCTGTGCATATATAAATGAACAAGAGTATGACAGACCCGGAAAAGGCTACGGAGGAGATTATCGAATATTTGAAAGCATTGCAGATAAAAACCCTGATTTTATGCTTTGGTTGGGTGATAATGTTTATCTGAGGGAGCCGGACTGGAATACAAAAACCGGAATTTTACACAGGTACACACATACACGTTCAACTAAAGAAATGCAAAGACTTTTGTCCGAAACACATAATTACGCTATTCTTGACGACCATGATTTCGGACCTAACAACTCAGATAAAAGTTTTTGGAATAAAAACGAATCTTTAAATGCCTTCGAATTATTTTGGGCAAATCCTTCTTACGGTGTTTCCGATATAAAAGGAGCAATAAGTTTTTTTAATTGGGCAGATTGTGATTTTTTCTTATTAGATAACAGAACTTTTCGAGACCCGGACAAATTAATTACTGATAATAAAACTATACTCGGCAAAGAACAAAAAGAATGGCTGAAAAATGCACTGGTAAGCAGTGACGCAAAATTTAAATTTATAGTTATGGGCGGACAATTTCTTACCGACGGAGGAATATATGAAGTTTATACAAACTATGGCTTTTCACAAGAGAGAACAGAAATAATAGACTTTATTTACAGACATAAAATTAAAAATGTAATCT
>JALSMF010000243.1 GCA_026987795.1 Bacteroidales bacterium | reverse complement strand
TTATTCTTCCGACTACATCATATCCGATTACTGCAGGTAGCGGCGGGCATGCTTTGTAGTAGCCTAAACGAGCCATTACATCGGCAAAATTGAGCCCGAATGCTTCAACTTCTACAGTTACTTCTTCATCTTTCGGTTCCGAAAGTTTAATATTTCTTAACTCAAATGCTGTTTCGGATTTTCCGTTTTTTATTAAATAATATGCTTTCATATATTTGTATAATAAAATTGTGTTTGACGTTAATTTAGTATATCGGAGTTTTTTCAAACATACATAAAATATGATATTATTGCAAAATATTTAATCGTAAATCTCAAAATTATTATTATCTTTTATAAATAAAAACATAATGTTTGTTAATTTTGGCAAAACCTAATAAAAAATAATATTATGGCACTTTTTGAAAAAATAAATGAAGACATAAAATCTGCGATGAAAGCAAAGGATGCGGATAAGTTGACAGCATTACGGGCAATAAAATCGGAATTACTGCTTTTAAAAACTTCCGGAGGCGGGAAAAATGAAATTTCCGAAGAAGAAGAGATTAAAGTTTTGCAAAAAATGGTAAAGCAGCGAAAAGACTCAGCTGAAATTTATAAATCGCAAGGCAGGGATGATTTATATATGAAAGAAATAAAAGAAGCCGAATTTATCCAAGCGTATTTGCCGGAACAAATGAGTGACGAAGAATTAGAAAATGCCGTTAAAAAAATTATTGCAAAAACGGATGCATCATCAATAAAAGATATGGGCAAAGTAATGGGGATTGCTTCAAAAGAACTTGCGGGTAAAGCAGAAGGAAAACTTATTGCCGCAAAAGTAAGAGAACTTCTTTCATAGTAATTTTAATATTGTTTTGATAAAAAGAATTTACATATTTTTTTTTATATTTCTGGTTTTTCCGGAAACGGGAAAGTCGCAAATGTATAATTATAAGCACTATACAGTTGCTGACGGGTTTCCCCAGTCAAATGCCGATGATATTTTTCAGGATAAAGACGGATATATTTGGTTTGCAACGCAAAACGGTGCTGCACGTTTTGACGGTTTCAAATATTTTATGGTTGATAAATATAAAGGACTTAACAGTAATAATGTAACTGATATAAATCAGGATTCAAAAGGAAATTTTTGGTTCTCTACAAAAGACGGCTTAACAAAATATGTAAATGATTCGTGTATAAATTACACTGAGGAAGACGGCTTATCTTCAAATATTGTCAGAAATACTTTTGAACTTCCCGACGGCAGAATTCTGATTTTAACAAATGCAGGAACAGATATTTTTGAAAATAATAAGATAAGAGATTTAAACCTGTCCGATATTCCGGTTTTTGCCTGTAAAAGAAAAAACGGTGATATTTTGCTTCTGAGTGAAAACTGTCTTTACAGATTTGCAGCTGATACTTTGCAAAAAATAAACCTGCCCTTAAAAGTTAAAGATGCAGAATTCCGGAGTGTAGCAGAAGATGCCGATTTTGTTTTATGGATAGCTTCGAACAAAGGTATATTTAAATTTAAGGACGGCAAAATTACACATATGACGGTTAAAGACGGACTTTCAAGCAATGATATAAGACATCTGTTAATTGATTCAGAGAACAATCTTTGGTATGCATCGGAACAAAACGGCTGCGGTAAGTATTTTGACGGAACATTTTATAACCTTACGGCAGAAACGGGTATGACCAATACCGCTGTTTTATCCTTATTTGAAGATAATGAAAAAAACATATGGATAGGCGGCAGAAACGGTGCAACTATGATTAATCCCCGAATTCCCTTTATCCAATTTGAAAACTTATCTCCTTATAAGAATGAAATTGTAATGGGCATTACCGAAGATACGAAGGGTAACTTGTGGTTTTGCACATACGGAGCCGGTCTGTCTGAGTATGACGGCAAAAAATTTATAAATCATAACAAATTAAACGGAGCTTTTGATAATCATTTTTTTGATGCGGAAACAGATACCGAAGGTAATTTATGGATTGCAACCGCAAACAGCGGTATTCTTAAATATGACGGTAAGAAATTTACGGTTTTTGAAAATGTTGAAGGAGAAAAAATAAAATCGAGGGTTGTAACTGCTTTTAAAGACTCAAAAAATAATATCTGGTTCGGAACAAACGGCGAGGGTTTAATAAAATATGACGGTAAAAAATTTATCAGATTTAAAAACCATTATGATTTTAATGTCAACACAGTTCTTGGTATTGAAGAGGATAATGACGGGAATTTATGGTTTGCAACTCTTAACGAAGGTCTGTATTTTTTTGACGGTAAAAAAGTTATAAACACAGATGAAAAATTTAAAATAAAAAGCGGAATTTTACGAGCTGTAGTTGAATA
>JALSMF010000242.1 GCA_026987795.1 Bacteroidales bacterium | reverse complement strand
TCCAAAAGTAATATTCCGTACTTTAAAAGTATATTATTTTCAGGAGTTTCGTTATATGACGAAATGAATATTTCTCTGATTAAAAAAAGTGAAAGCAGAAAAAAAACAGCCGACAATATTTTAACAATCAAATTATTTGACATTATTTCAAATTAAGATTTAATAAAAATTCCTTTATTTTTTGCGAAGATAAAATATTTTCTGTTCCGGAAGCTTTTATTGCCGCCTCCGGCATAGTTGCAACAACAGCATCTTGCGGGTCTTGAGCAACAGCCGTTCCTCCGTATTTAACAATATCTTTCAATCCTCGTGCTCCGTCATTATTAGCTCCGGATAAAATAACAGCAGCTACCTTATCTCTTAAAGAAAATGCTGCCGAACTGAAAGTAATGTCTATTGACGGGCGAGAATGATTAACGACCTCCTCTGTCGAAAGGGCAAATGTTTTGTCCGGTTCTATATACAGATGATAATTTGCAGGAACAATATAAACATTGCCGGGCAATATTTTTTCCTTATCAAAAGGTTCTGAAACAGGCAGCAAAGATTTTATTTTCAAAGCATCTGTAAAACCCTCCTTAATATGCTTCAAACGATGCAAAACCAAAATAACGGCAAAGGGAAATTTTTCAGGAAAAGAGTCAAGAATCTCCGTTACTACCTTAAAGCTGCCGGCAGAGCCTCCTATTAAAATATATTTTATATTCGGCATGTTAAAAAATTCTTTTTTTATAGACTGATAAATTCGATTGTAAGTGCTTAAATTTCCCGGCTGAACTGTTTAATTTTTCTTTCTCCCCTATTACCAAAATACCGTTTTTTTTAATGCTTGCACTAATTTTTTTCAACACCTTATCCTGCATATTTTTGTCATAATAAACCATTCTGTTTCTGAATATAACCAAATCAAATTTTGAAATATGCTGTTGTTTTAAAACATCACAATTTTCAAAAAAGATATTTCCTCTGAAAAGATGATTTATTTTAACCGTATTTTCTTTCCCGAAAAAAACATCTTCCGGGTTTCTGATACCGTTTAAGGCTTCAATATTTTTCAAGCAATCTTTTATTTTTTTAACCTCAAAAACTCCGGACTTAATTTTATTTTCAAACCCCGAAACAGGGACTGAAATTGTTACAAAAATATGAGACGACCTGAACAGTCCCGCAAAAAACAGAAAAGAGTAAAAATCCTCACCTCCGACACATTCCGGAAAATGAACAAATACCTCTTTCTTAAGCAGTAATTTAGGCAATAATTTGGATTGTAAGTAATTCCAAAAATCAGCGTCTCTGAAAAACTCGCTTTGCGGAACAAAAACAAACTTCAAAAACTCCGAAGCAAAAACTTCCGAATCATTAAGTTTGTAAACAAAATCGTCAAGAGTCGGAATATTAAAATTCTCGGCAAAAAGTAAAACCCGGTGCATCTTAAACGAAAAAGCATACTCGGAAAAATCTATTCCCGAAATATCACTTAATTCATTATAAATATGATTAATATCCGAAACCGAAAACTTTTTATCTTGCATCAAAGAAATATTACTCCTCAGGAAAAATTATTATATTTGTTACTTTTAAAGTATGTAAAATTAATAACAAAAATTATAATACAATGAAATATCCGAAAAAAGTAGATTTAGGAGATATAACAATAAGAGACGGTTTTCAGCATGAAGAAAAATTCATACCTACCGAAGCTAAGCTTTGGCTTGCCGAGCAACTGATACTTGCCGGTTATAAAAAAATAGAAGTTACAAATTTCGGAAACCCTAAAGGAATGCCGCAATTTAAAGATGCGGATAACTTGATGAAAAGCATCCGTAACAGTAAAAAATTAAAAGGCAAACTTGAAGATGTAGAAATAACGGCGGTAACCATACGAGAAAGAGCCGTTGAAAGAGCAATTGAAGCTAAAAAAGAAGGTTGGGGACCGGACAGGATTTTATTAATGGTCTCAACGAGCGAATCTCACCAGTATAAAAACTCAGGCTTATCGCATAAAGATTATTGGAAAATGAGTGAGGAATACATAAAAAAAGCACACGATGCCGGCATAAAAGTAAACGGAACCGTAAGCACCATTTGGGGATGCCCGATTGAAGGCCCCACCGAAATGAAAGATGCCGTAGAATTTACAAAAAGATGGCTCGACATAGGTGCCGACGATATTGAACACGCCGACCACGACGGAAGTGCATCACCCGACAGAGTGTATAAATATTTTTCGATGCTTTTAGATGCTTTGCCGGATACATCCTTGCATCTGTCCCATTTTCATACAACAAGAGGATGGGGATTGGCAAATGTTTTAGCTGCATTGCAAGCCGGAATTACACGTTACGAGTCAACACT
>JALSMF010000241.1 GCA_026987795.1 Bacteroidales bacterium | reverse complement strand
CGTTTGTAATTTCGGCAAGTTCGCCTACGGAAGAAGACAAACCGCCGGCTCCATTATCAGTACTGCTTTTAATTAGTCCTTTTTTTGCAGCAACAATCATAAAATCAGATAATTTCTTTTGCGTTATCGGACTTCCTATTTGCACAGCAGACTGAGGAGATTTTTCATTTATTTCTGTTGAAGAAAAAGTTGCTCCGTGAATACCGTCTTTCCCTACTCTGCCGCCTGCCATAATAATTCTATCGTTAATATCAATTGGTTTTTCCCAAGAATTTCTACCAAGATAATTATCGGGCATAATGCCTCCGGTACCGCAAAAAACCAGAGGTTTCCCGGCATAACGGTCATCAAAAATTACCGAGCCGTTTACGGTTGGAATACCGGATTTGTTTCCGCCATCTTCAATACCGTCCGTTACGCCCTCCATAATTCTGCGAGGATGCAGTTGCCCTTTTAATAATTTTTTATCGTAATTCGGAGAACCGAAACAAAGCACGTTTGTGTTAAAAAGAAGCTCGGCACCGCCTATGCCTGTTCCCATAATATCGCGATTTACGCCGAGAATTCCGGTAATTGCACCGCCGTAAGGGTCAAGAGCCGAAGGCGAATTGTGCGTTTCAACTTTCCAAACAAAAAGTTTGTCTTTTGTTGCCCGAACGGTTCCCGCATTATCATCAAAAACTTTTATAAGCCAATGATTATCATTATCTTCCAGATGTTTTTTGATTTTGTCGGTTGAGCCCTTTATGTATGTTTTGAAAAGTGAATTTATTGTTTTTTTCTTGCCTGTTTTTTTGTCTTCAAAAGTAATTTTGGCATTAAATTCTTTGTGTTTGCAATGTTCCGACCAGGTTTGTGCAAAAACTTCAAGTTCTATATCGGTTAATTTTTCGGATAGACCGGCTTTTTTTCTTTCGGCAATAACTTTTTCATCTTTAAAATAATTGCGTATTGCTTTCATTTCTTCAAGATTTAAAGCCAGAATTTTATCTTCGGAAAGTTTTATAAGTTCATCATCGGAAATATTTAAATCGATAAGTTCAACACTTTCATCAACTTTCATTTCTACTTTCGGAATATATGGTGTAAAGTTAAAACTTCCGTTTTCTTTTGTAAAAACTTGAATATGATTAATTAAAGGATTTCCGAGAAATGCTTTTGCAATTTCGGTAAGTTGTTTTTCTGATAACTTATTTTCAATATAATAAATGTCTTGTGTGAAAATATGCTGACTGTTAATATCAATTTTTCGATTTAGAAAATCAGCCAATGCCGTTTGTGCCGAGACGCCGATATCGTCGGTTACGCCGGGAAGTTGGGCAACGGCAATTAAACTTTTGTATTTTTCGTTATCATACACCTTATTAATAAGCACATCATCGGTGATTTTGTTTTTGAGACAATTTTCGGCAAAAGCTGTGAAATTGTTTTCGGTAATTTCATAATCAACGGAATACAGTTTTGATGTTTTAATTTCTCCGGTGTCTATATTGAGTTGATTTTTGCATTTTTTTTGGATGCTGATGCCTTTTGTGTCTTTATATTCGGGCTTTATGTGTGTTTGTATGCTGTTCATTAAGTTAAAAGTTTGTAAAGTTGAAAGTTAATAGTTTTACTTCATAAAAAAAGTCTGCCGCAAGGGCAAACTTTCTAATATTGTTTTTCTAATTTAAAAGTCGGAAATTCGACTTGTATATTGCTGCCGGCGGTAACTGTGCCGGCTGTTTGACATTCATAGTTCATTTGCTTTGCTTTTTGTAAAATATTATCTGTATATTTTTCATCTGCAATAAGCAACATACCGTTGCCCATATTCCACCAAAGGTAGGCATCTTCATTACTTATTTTTCCAATTTGCTGTATTTTAAGCATTTCGGGAAGCGGCTCAAACAAGTTATTGAGTTTTGCTCCGACATTGTTTAGTTTTAATGCTCTTCGTAAATTGTCAAAAACTCCGCCTCCTGTTATATGCACAATGCCCGTAAGTTCTGTTCCCGATGCTGTAATTTCATTAATTAAAGGTGAATATATTAAAGAAGGTGTCAGCATTTTTTCGCCCCAAGTTGTTTTATTGTCATATGCTTCGTTATGCCATTCATCACCGTATTTTTCTGACAAAATTCTTCTTATTGAAGAAAAACCGTTGCTTCTGAAACCTCTGCTTTTAAGTGCGAATATTTTTTGTCCTTCTTTTATGTTGCTTCCGTCAATTGCTTCTTTCAGGTTTTCGGGTAAAATTCCTATTGCCGTAGAGCTCCAATTGAAGTGCATTTTTTCTCCGTAGCCCCCTATTCTGTCTCCGAGTTCGGCAATTTCACCTCCGGTAATTGTTATCCCGGCAAAATTACAGGCATCTCGCAAACCTTTCATCAGAGCATCTATTATTTCCGTATCAAGAAAATCAACATCAATGACATTGGAAAGATTGGTCGGCTCGAAACCCATTGCGGCAAGGTCGTCGGCAACCATTGCAACAAGGTCATAGCCGAGCGTATTGTATATGCCGGTTCGTTCCGCCAATTCGGCTTTTGTGCCTATACCGTCGGAACCTATGCCGATACGTTCTTTTCCGAAAATTAATAAGTTTGAAAATCCGCCTTTTGATTTAGAGGCGACGGCTCCTCTCTTTCCATTTCTGTTTCGGAAAGTCTCAATCGCATAGTTGTAAGCGATTTTTGAGGACTTGTTTCCGAGGTTTATGTCAACCCCGCTCTTTTTTTGCATAAGTTGTTTTAAAACTATGTTTTAAGAAAATACAAAATTAAAACTTTACTTCAAATTAATACCAAAAAATGACACTTTTAATGTTAACTTTTTGTTAACAAAATCACAAAGTTTAATTTATTGTATTTTTCATAATTGAAGACTGTAATTCGTAGGTAAAAAAATAAAGTACGTAGATTTATCTTTGTTTTTCTGAAAAAAATTGCAAATTTGCTTTTAAAACATTTTCTGATATGTGCAAAATTATAAAAAAAGTAATATTTCTCACTGTCTCTGTTTTAGTCCCGATGGCTTTACTGTCACAACTAAAGACCGAAGATTTGTTCATGCAAAAAGAAATTCGTCGTGCTTACGAGAAAAAAACACGCTCATTTACCGGAGAACCGGGAATAAATTATTTTATAAATAAAGCAGATTATAAAATAAAAGCAGATTTTAATCCTGAAACAAGAATTATTAAAGGTACGGAAATTATTGATTACACTAATAACAGTCCCGATACATTGATAAAAATAGTTTTTAATTTATATCAGGATTTATATAAGAAAGGGAATGCCAGAGATTGGGATATAGGCTTCTCGGATATTACAGACGGAGTAAATATAAAAGAGATAAGACTAAACGGAAAAAATATTGATTTAAATTCTAAAAATATTACAAACAGGCAGTCTATATTAAAAATAAATTTACCTGATAAAATAATTCCGGGTTCAACTGCAAAAATTGAAATTAAGTGGGAACTGATAATTCCGCTAAAAACATCTATTCGTCAAGGCACATATGAAAAAGATAATTTCTTTATTGCTTTTTGGTTTCCTAAAGTTGCCGTTTATGATGATATTGTAGGATGGAATACATACGGACACACGGGAAGTCAGGAGTTTTACAGTGATTTCGGAAATTATGAAGTTGATATTACCGTTCCGGGAGAATATCAGATATGGTCAACAGGACTTTTGCAAAATATGACCGAGTTATATTCAGATAAGTTTATTCGGAGGATTAAAGATTCACAAAAAACAAATAATGTCATTCATATAATAACGGAACAAGACAGGAAAGTCGGTAATATTATGAAAAAAGCTGATTTTCATACATGGAAATTCAAATCGGAACAAACACCCGATTTTGCTTTTGCCGTAAGCAAAACATATCTTTGGGACGCTTCAAGTATAAAATCCGGAAACAGAAGAGTTTACGTTAGTGCAGTTTATAAACCCTCTTCCGAAAACTTTAAAAAAGTGGTCATAATTACACAAAATACCTTAAAATTCTTTACGGAAGAGATACCCTGCATACCGTATCCGTATCCGCAAATTACTGATTTCAACGGCGGCGGCGGAATGGAATTTCCGGGAATGACAAATTGCGGAGAAACCGAAAGTTTAACATCAACAATTTATTTAACTGCTCATGAAACAGGACATTCTTATTTTCCTTTCTTCACCGGACTTAATGAACAAAAATATGCGTGGATGGATGAAGGTTTAATTACTTTTTTTCCTCAATTTATCGTTGAAAAATATTCTGAAGACAAAGATTTTATTCTTTTTAAAAAAAATATTGCCGTTTATAATAAATCAGCAGGAACTTATGTTGATGTTCCTATGATGATAAGCAGTAATAACGTAGGCAGAAACGCATATCGCTTTCATGCATACAATCGCCCTTCCGTGGCTTTTTACCTGCTTTATAATTATCTTGGTAAAGAAAAGTTTACAAAAGGTCTTAATTTATTTATAGAGCGCTGGAGCGGAAAGCACCCGATGCCTTTTGATTTTTTCTTTACCTTTAATGAAATTGCGGATGAAGATTTGGCTTGGTTTTGGAAACCGTGGTTCTTTGATCTCGGATATGCTGATTTATGTATCGATAAGGTAAACATTTCCGGAAAAAAAGCAGAAGTTATAATAAAAAATAAAACAGGATTTCCGGTTCCGGTGCATTTAAAAGCTGTTTACAATGACGGAAAAGTTAAGCAATACAACGAAAAAGCGGATGTTTGGAAAAGCAAAGAAGGGATATTTAAAGTTTTAGTTCCGTATAAAGACTTAAAAGAACTCATTTTAGATACAGAAACTACACCTGATGCATTTCCGACAGATAACATAAAAAAACTGCAAGGCATTATATTCTAAAGATTCAGTTTTTTATCAATTTTATATTTATTCCTGTCTTGCGAAGTTCTTGAAACCAAATCGGCGAGTAAACCCGTCATAAAAAGTTGCGTTCCGAAAACAATTGAAAGCAAACCCAGAAAGAATAAAGGTCTCTGTGTCATTGAATATTCAGACCAGAATATTTTTGCAACCGACAAATACGTTAAAATTACAAATCCTAAAAAAAAGCTGAAAGAGCCTATTGTACCGAAAAAATGCATAGGACGCTTTGCAAAACGGGTAATAAAAGTAATTGAAAGCAAATCCAAAAAGCCGTTAATAAATCTTTCTATCCCGAATTTTGATTTTCCGTATTTTCTTTCCTGATGTTTAACAACCTTTTCGGTTATTTTGGTAAAACCTGCCTGTTTTACCAAAATAGGAATATATCTGTGCATCTCACCGTAAACTTCAATACTTTTTACTACTTCGTTTTTATATGCCTTTAAGCCGCAGTTAAAATCATGCAATTTTAAACCGCTCACTTTACGTGCCGTAAAATTAAATAATTTACTCGGCATATTTTTGCTCAAAACAGGATCATATCTCTTTTTTTTCCATCCCGAAACCAAATCAAAACCGTCTTCTTTAATCATTTTATAAAGTTCGGGGATTTCTTCGGGATTATCCTGCAAATCAGCATCCATTGTAATAACCACATCACCTCTTGCCGCAGCAAAACCCTCGTATATAGCAGCTGATTTTCCGTAATTTTTGATAAATTTTATTCCTTTTACATTTTTATCTTTTTTCGATAAATTCTCAATCACTTCCCACGAATTATCTTTGCTGCCGTCATCAATCATTATAATTTCATAAGTCAGGTTATTACTTTTGCAGACTTTTACTATCCAATCATATAACTCAGGCAAAGACTCTTCTTCGTTTAGCAAAGATATTACTATTGATAAATCCATTGTTCCAGTTTTAAATATTTTTCAAAAGTAAATATAAGTATCCGCTTAATAAAAAAAAACTGACCGACTGATATTTTTTTTCAAAATTCCAAAACAAGGTATAAAATTTGATTACAGTATTAATAAAAAAATTATAACCCCTATGACGAGACAGGTAAAAGTTATAGACAGGAACAGGATTTTGGGCGGATATTCTTTATCCGTAAGAGATAATTGGGTTTATAAAATAAAAAAAGTTCACCTGAATGAATTTGAAAAAGATAAATACCTTGAAGATTTCGGCGAAAAAATTATAACTTTTGATGAATTTTTTGAATGGTATAAAAAACTTAAAGAAAACCTCAACAAGAAATCTGAAAATAAAAAAACTCCGAAAAATTAATTTACGTCTTTTTATTTTAAAATGCCCTTAAATCATTGCTTATTATAAAAAAAATATAAATATTTGCTGTTTTAAATTTCTTTAAAAACAGAATGAACTATACAACTTCTAAACGCATTAAGCGTATTTCCGTTTCTCAGACACTTGAGATGTCTAAGCGAAGCAGAGAGTTAAGAGATAAAGGAATAGACATAATTGATATGAGTGTCGGGCAGCCGGACTTCCCTACTCCGCCTCACATAAAACAAGCCGCAAAAGATGCGATTGACAATAATTTTACATTTTATACTCCCGTTGCCGGGTATACTGATTTAAGAAGAGTAATTACAGAAAAGCTTAAAAGAGAAAATAACTTAGATTATACAATTGATCAGATAGTTGTTACAAACGGGGCAAAACAAGCTCTTGCCGATGCAATCCTTACACTTATAAATAAAGATGACGAAATTCTTGTACCTACGCCTTATTGGGTAAGTTATGCAGAATTAGTAAATCTTGCCGAAGGCAATAAGAAATTTATAAAAACAAGCATTGACAATAATTTTAAAGTTACCGCCGAAGAAATTGAACAGGCTATAACGCCGAAAACAAGAATTTTGCTTTACAGTTCACCCTCAAATCCTGCCGGCAGCGTTTATTCTGCAAAAGAGCTAAGTGCAATTGCCGAAGTTATAGAAAGACACAAAAATATTTATGTAATCTCAGACGAAATATATGAGCACATTAATTTTGTAGGAAAACATGAAAGTATAGCACAATTTGACAGCATAAAAGACAGAGTAATAGTAATAAACGGAATGTCAAAAGGTTACGCTATGACAGGTTGGCGTTTAGGATATATGGCGGCACCGAAATGGATTGCAGACTCCTGTATTAAGTTGCAGGGGCAATATACATCCGGAGCAAGTTCAATTTCTCAAAAAGCGGCAATCGCGGCTTTACAAGGAGATAATATTTATACAATGGGGATGAATCAGGCATTTAAAGAACGACGAGATTTAATTGTTGACCTTATGAATGAAATTCCCGGTTTCAAAACCTATGTTCCCGAAGGTGCGTTTTATATTTTTCCTGATGTAAAAAGCTATTTCGGTAAAATAAATAATTACATAAACATAAAAGATGCTTCCGATCTCAGTATGTTTCTGCTCAATGAAGCACATGTTGCCACCGTTCCGGGCTCAGCTTTCGGAGATGATGACTGTATAAGATTTTCATTTGCACTGGGAAAAAGCAAGATAGAAACAGCAATGGAAAGAATAAAAAACACTCTCAGAACATTATCAGAATAAAAAAATGCTTAAACCAAAACATTCGGTATTCTTTCTGCTCGTCTTTATTTTTTTCGCTTCCTGCGAAAATGATATGGAGGAAATAAAGGCATTTACAAACCAAAAAGAATTGCCCGATGTTACCGTGGAAAACCTGAATACTCAATACAGCGTTAACGGGCAAACTCAGATTGTCCTTTCAACGCCCTTAGCTCTCAGGTATAATAATCCCCAAAAAGAATATTCCGTCTTCCCGAAAGGTATAGTATTGGTATTTTATGATAAAAATATGAATATTCATTCAAGCTTGAGAGCTGATTACGGTATTTACTACGAAAAAAGAAATTTTGCCAAAGTAAGCGGAAATGTAATTTTGACAAATGTTAACGGCAGTATTCTAAGAACAGAAGAATTATTTTTAGACGAAAAAGAAGAAAAAATATACTCGGTAAAACCTGTAAACATTGTTGATAAAAGCGGTTTTGAAATTACGGGAGAAGGAGGTTTTGAATCAAACCTTGATTTTACGATTTATCGATTTACCGATGTTACCGGAAAGATAATAAAAAATGATGATGAAGCTTTTATTGAGCCGGATGAAAGCGATAATACAAAAAGAGTTAATAAATCAGAAAATATAAAAGAAAATATAAACCTTAAATAAGTATTCAGAAGCCTGTTTTTTTATGATAAAATTTGAAAATATAACTAAGAGTTTCAATAATCTGAAAGTTCTGAAAGGAATTTCGGAAAATATAAAAAAAGGCGAAATAGTTTCAATAACAGGTCCGAGCGGTGCCGGAAAAACAACTTTGTTACAAATAATAGGGACATTATTAAACCCCGATACAGGAAAGATATATATAAATAATATTGACATTACCCGATATAATCAAAAAAAATTGGCAAAATTCAGAAATGAAAATATCGGTTTTGTATTCCAATTTCATCACCTTTTGCCGGAATTTAACGCAATTGAGAATATTTGTATGCCGGCTTTCATTAAAGGAACAAATAAAAAAGAAGCCTTTAAGCGTGCAGAAGAACTGTTAGAATTTCTGAACCTTTCCGGAAGAGCATCACATAAGCCGAGCGAGATGTCAGGCGGAGAGCAACAAAGAGTAGCCGTTGCCAGAGCATTAATTAATAACCCTTCAATTATCCTTGCCGATGAGCCTTCCGGAAATCTTGACACCGAAAATAAAAAAGCTCTTCATCGGCTTTTCTTTTCTTTGAGAGATAAATATGAACAAACATTTGTGATTGTTACTCACAACAATGAACTTGCTCAAATGTCCGACAGGATTATAAAATTAAAAGACGGAAGAACAGAAATATAAGCCTGTTTAAAAAGACACTCTTTCAAACATTCCGCTGAAAAAAATATCTTTTTCTGCTCTGTTGTCAGGATTTACTTTAAAACTGTAAGTTCCGCTTATTAAATTATTCCGGGTATCAATATCTGAAATAACGGCTTTTCCTTCATAAGAAATTAAATAAATATTTTCTTTAGTATCAGAAACTGTATAACTCATACTGCATTCCGAATTTATAACACCTGTTTTATAATCAAATGTTTGAAAATACTCTCCGGTTTTATTACCGTTAATTTTAACAATAATTCGTCCCGAAACATTATGATTTTCATAAATTTTAAACGTAATTTCTGAAACACCTTTATTTATTTTAATATTTTCCGTTACTGCGTTTTGTATATTATCATTAATTCTTACCTCAATAATATTTTCCGGATTAATAACTTTCTTATCACACCCCTGGACAATGATTAAGAGCAACAAAACAAAAACGACGTAAACCTTATTTCTCAAAAAACTCATAATAGCGTAAAAAGTATAATTTCCAACCGAAAAAACAGATTTTAATATCTTAATTTGTAAAAATAGTAAAAACATTCAAAGTCTGAAAAAATATATTCTTTAAAACAATATTTTTTTTAATTTTACATAATATTCTGAAACCGGAAACGGCATATAAAAACAAGCGGCTGGTTTCTTTAAAAAACAGAATACAAAACGAATGCGGTTATGCAATTTTTAAGTCATTAAAATAAACGTATGAAAAAAAAATTTGCACTTCATTGGCAGATACTTATTGCAATTATTTTAGCAGTTATTTACGGCATATCATTTCCGAATCAATACAAAGTTGACTTAGATGCATATAAAAAAATTATATCAAACGAAGAAAATGTTCGGTTCTCGAACATACAAATACTTACAATAGAAAATCTTATAGGAGAAGAAGCTGTTTCTGAAGATGAAATTATAAGACTGATAACTGCTAAATCCGACCTGAAACTGTCCCTTGAACAAAAAAACATTATTCTGAAATACACCCTCTACAACCCTGAAATAAAATATATTTCATGGATGGGCACTGTTTTTTTGAAAGCATTAAAAATGATAATAATTCCGTTGATTTTAATGTCAATAATTTCCGGAATTGCAAATATAGGGTCCGCAGGAAATCTGGGAAGACTTGGTCTTAAAACAATTCTGTATTACCTGATGACAAGCACGGCAGCAATACTAACAGGTTTGTTTTTTGTAAATATCATTAAACCGGGAAAAGGTATTGATAAAAGCTTTATAGATGTATCAGACATACCTTCGGTAAGTCAGCACAGTTTCAGTGACACTTTACTCAATATTATTCCTGAAAATATCTTTGTGGCATTTACACAAAACCAGATGCTCTCAATAATATTTTTTGCAATATTATTCGGCTTCTTTATAACAAAAATAAGTTCTAAATCAAGAATTGTACTAACGGATTTGTTTAACGCCGGTTTTGAAGTTATGATGAAAATAACAACATTTATCATAAAACTTACTCCGTTCGGCGTATTCGGTTTAGTTGCGAAAACAGTTGCCGATCAATCCGACCGCCTCATAAACCTTATGCACGTATTGGGGATATATTCCTTAACAGTATTGGCAGCCCTTGCATTTCATGCTTTCGTAGTATTACCTCTGTTCTTAAAATTTATAGCAAAAGTAAAACCTTTTGCACATCTTAAAGCTATGCAGGCAGCACTTCTTACTGCATTTTCAACTTCATCTTCCGGAGCAACACTCTCTCTCACAATGGAATCTGTAGAAAATAACTCGGGAGTTTCAAATAAAGTTTCAGGCTTTACACTGCCTCTCGGGGCTACCGTCAATATGGACGGAACTGCTCTTTACGAAGCTGTTGCCGCTCTGTTCATAGCACAAGCATACGGTTACGACCTTACCGTAACAGAACAAATAGTAATAGTAATAACGGCATTATTAGCATCGGTAGGAGCTGCCGCCGTTCCTATGGCAGGGTTAATTATGATATCAATAATTCTTACCGCCGTAGATTTGCCGCTTGCGGGAATTGCGTTAATTTTGCCTGTTGACAGAATTTTAGATATGTTCAGAACTTCCGTAAACGTCTGGAGCGACAGCTGCGGAGCCGTTATTATAGCAAAATCAGAAGGAGAAAAATTAAAAGTCTGAAAACTTTAAAACACTATGAACGAATCAATACTAAAAGCACTAATGAGGTTGTTTGCAATTATTGCAAATGCTGATGCCGAAAAAGTTTCCGAAAAAGCAAGAACCGTTGTCAAGTCGTATCTTGATGTAGTCCTTAACCAAGAATACAGCAAAATATACCTTAATCTCTTTGATGAATACGTTAAGCTGCACCACCACGTCAAAAAAGACGATAACAGAAAGGTAAGAAAACAAACATCTCTAAACTCCGTAAAAGTTCTTAAAATATGCAGTGAAATAAACGAACAACTTCAACAAAAAGAGAAAATAGTCGTTCTTATAAGGTTATTGGAATTCATTAATCAAGACGGAACAATTACCGATAAAGAGCTTGATTTTGTAAAAACAGTATCAGATATCTTCAATATTTCAGAACTTGAATTCAGTCAATTATTCAATCTTGCTACACATAATATCAATAAGTTTAAAGATAAATCAAACGTTATAATTATAAATTCCGAAAAAGAAAATTTCCGAAAAGAATTTAAGCATAAATATACCGAAAATCTTGACGGGGAACTAATAATTTTACGGTTAGAAAGCACTAAAACATATATTCTGCAATATTACGGAAACGACAGCCTTTTTCTCAACAGTCAGAATATAAACCCTAAACGACTCTATATCTTTGACAGCGGAGCAGTCATAAAAAATCAAAAAATCAGTAATATATATTACAGCGATATAGTTAGTCGTTTTCTTGATGAAGACACAAGCTCAAAGGTTATACTGAAAGCCGAAGATATTGAATTTTATTACAGCAACTCAAATAACGGCATACACAAATTCAGTTTTATTGAATATTCCGGTAAAATGTTGGGCATTATGGGAGGAAGCGGTGTCGGAAAATCTACACTGCTGAATGTCCTTAACGGAACATTTCCTTTACACGGCGGAAAAATAACAATTAACGGTTACGACCTTCATAAAGATAAAGAAAAACTTAAAGGCATCATAGGTTTCGTTCCTCAAGACGACCTGCTTATAGAAGAACTTACCGTTTACCAAAACTTATATTATAATGCAAAACTATGCTTCAGTAATTTTACAAAAGAACAAATAAAAAATGCCGTTAATAAAATTTTAACAGATTTAGACTTATATGAAGTCAAAGACTTAACCGTCGGAAGTCCTGTAAATAAATTTATCAGCGGCGGACAAAGAAAAAGACTGAATATTGCACTTGAACTCATAAGAGAGCCTGCAATTTTAATAGTTGACGAACCTACATCAGGCTTATCTTCAATGGATTCTGATATGGTTATGAACCTTTTAAAAGAACAGGCATTAAAAAACAAACTTGTTTTAGTAAATATACACCAACCCTCTTCTGATATATTTAAATTATTTGACAGTTTGTTAATGATGGATAAAGGCGGGCATCCGGTTTATTACGGAAACCCCGTTGAAGCTCTCACTTATTTCAAAAAATCGGCAAATTACGTTAATCCTGAAGAAGCAGGTTGTGCATGTTGCGGAAACGTTGATGCCCAACAGCCCTTAGAAATTCTTGAGGCTAAAGTTGTTGATGAATACGGAAAAGTTACCAAAGTCAGAAAGATTAATTCTGAAGAATGGTATCAAAAATTCAAAAAAGAAATTGAGCCGAAAATAAAAGCAAGCACAATTGAAGAAACAGACAAAGTGAAGCTGCCTAAAAATCATTTCAAAACACCTTCACGTTTTAAACAGTTTCTTATTTTTACAACCCGAAACATAAAATCAAAACTTACAAATAAGCAATATTTGCTCATAACATTTGCAGAAGCTCCTGTTTTAGCTGTAATTCTCGGTTATTTTACAAAATATATAAGCGGAACGGAGACAAATCCGGACGCATATATTTTTGCCGAAAATGTTAATTTAATTGCCTATATTTTTATGGCTGTTACAGTTGCATTATTTTTCGGAATGACATTAAGCGCAGAAGAAATAATAAAGGATAAAAAAATTCTGAACAGGGAGAAATTCCTGAATTTAAGCAAGTTAAGTTACCTAAATTCAAAGATTACAGTCCTCTTTTTCATTTCGGCAATCCAAACCCTTTCATTTATAATAGTAGGAAATTTTATTCTTGAAATTCACGGAATGACACTCACATATTGGGCTGTCTTATTTACAACCGCAGCATTTGCAAATATTCTCGGACTGAATATCTCAGCAACTTTTGACTCCGTAGTAACAATCTACATAATAATACCGTTTATTTTAGTTCCGCAACTTTTATTCAGCGGAGCTATAGTTGACTTTACAAAATTGCACAAAAACTTTACATCATATAAAGAAGTTCCCGTTATAGGAGATTTAATGACCTCAAGATGGGCATACGAAGCATTAGCGGTAGCACAATTTAAAGATAATAATTACGAAAAATATTACTTTAAAACTGATATGCTCAAAAGTCAAAATAATTATAAACTTTCATATCTCATTCCTGAATTAAAGAAATATGCAAATACCTGTATGTCGAATATAAATAATAAAAAAGACGAAAAGCAAACAAAAAAATATCTTATAATTTTAAAAAACGAAATTAAAAAACTAAACACAACAAATTCGTTTAAATTTAATGAAACGGAAAAACTGAATACCCGAAATTTTAATAAAGAAACTTACGATTTGCTGCAGGAATATTTTGAAAATGCTAACAAATATTTAAATAACAGACAGTATAAACTAAACCTCAAATCAGATTCGGTTTCCCGATATCTTACGGAAAAACTCGGAAGCAGAGATGCCGTTTTCAAACTCAAGCAAAAAAATCATAATAAAAAACTTGAAGAAATATTAAGAAATAAAGCTGAATTTGATGCAATAAAAGAAGAAAATAACCGACTGGTACAAGTTATTGACCCTGTCTTTAAAATCCCTGATTCAAAAATAGGCAGAGCTCATTTTTATTCACCTGTAAAAATTATCGGAAATTATACTTTTGATACCGTATTTTTTAATATTTTGTTTATTTGGCTTACATCAATAATTATCTATTTAACATTAATATTTGACGTTTTCAGAAAATTATTAAATACCTTTTCCGAAAAATAACCTGCTAATTTATAGTATCTTTGTCATCCTTAAATTATCAAATAAAAAAACGGATATATATTTTTTTTTAAATAAAAATTAACTTAATTTTGCACGCACAAAAAGCGGATGTGGCGAAATTGGCAGACGCGCTAGACTTAGGATCTTGTGCCGCAAGGCGTGGGGGTTCGAGTCCCTTCATCCGCACAAACCGCTTGTTGTTAATGCAGGCGGTTTTTTTAATTTATTTTTTTAAATCAAAAAATCAAATGGAGATTACAAAAACAAACAAAGACGACTTAACAGCCGTAATTTCATTAAAAATATCGGCAGAAGATTATGCTCCGGCAGTTGAAAAAGAACTTAAAGCATACAGAAAAACTGCTCAAATAAAAGGCTTCAGACCGGGTAAAGCTCCTATGGGTTTAATAAAAAAATTAGCCGGAAACCAAATTATTATGCAAGAACTCGACAAAATGGTTTCCGATAATCTGACAAAATACCTGATTGACGAAAAATTAGATATTCTCGGACAGCCTTTACCTTCAGACGAACAAAAACCCATAGATATAGAAAATGAAAATGAACATGAGTTTTTGTTCGAAATAGGATTAGCTCCCGAAATTGACATAGAAATAAACGAGAAAATAAAAGTTCCGTATTATAAAATTCAAATTGATGATAAAATTATTGAAGATGAAATAAAACGACACCAAAATCAATTTGCAAAAGCAGAAAAGAGCAAAGAAGTAAAGGGAAACTCATACCTTAAAGGTGATATTACGCAAACAGATAAAGACGGAAATGTTATTACCGACGGCATTTTTTCCGCCGATACGGTAATCGCAGTTGACATTATTAAAGACGAAAAAGAAAAAGAGAAATTTTTAGGTGCAGAATTAGACGAGATTGTCAATTTTGATATAAAAAAAGCATTTCCGAACAATACGGAAATAGCCGGAATATTAAAAATCGAAACTTCGGAAGTTGACAACATCGACCCGTATTTTAATTTTTACATAACAGAAATAACAACATATACACCTGCTGAAATTAACACGGAATTATTTGATAAAGTTTACGGAAAAGATACCGTAAAATCGGAAGACGAATACAGAAATAAAATTAAAGAAGAAATTGCAAAAGTTTATGCAGAAGAATCTGAATTCAGGTTTGCTGTTGACGTAAAAGACATCTTAACCGAAAATGCAAAAGTTCAGTTACCCGATGATTTTTTAAAAAAATGGCTTAAAGCAACCGATAAAGAACAAAAACTTACCGATGACATTCTTGAAAAAGAATATCCTGTTTTCAGTAAAGATACTCAATGGCAGTTAATAAAAAATAAAATAGCAACCAAGCAGGACTTTAAAGTTTCCGAAGAAGAACTTCGTGAAGAATCAAAGAAATTTACCGAAGCACAATTTTTGCAGTACGGACTGCCCTTAGGTTCAATAAGCGATGAGCATATGCAGGATTTTATTAATAAAAATCTTGAAAAACAAGAAGACAGAAACCGTTTTGCCGAAAAAGTAATTGAAAACAAGGTTATAGATTATATAAAAGAAAACGTAAAAATACAAGAAAAAGAAGTATCTTTGGACGACTTTAAGAAACTTTACGAACAAAAATAATAAATTACAAAGTAATGAATATCAAAGAATTTAATAAATACGCAACTAAGCACAAAGGAATAAGCAGCCTGAATCTGCATAAATACTATCAGGCTGTTCAAAGCAGTTATATTTCTCCTACTATTATCGAAGAACGCCAATTGAATATTGCACAAATGGACGTTTTTTCAAGATTAATGATGGACAGAATCATATTTCTCGGTTTACCTATTGATGATTATGTTGCAAATATAATTCAGGCACAACTTTTATTTTTAGAATCATCCGACCCGTCA
>JALSMF010000240.1 GCA_026987795.1 Bacteroidales bacterium | reverse complement strand
CGATTCGGAAATTATAAAAATTGCCGTAAAATCGCTCGGATTGGACGAACTGAAACCCTTTATTCCGGAAGAACGCATCATTGAATACGTAATGGAAGATAAAAATTCCAAACCGCTTATCAATATGAAACTCAATGACTTTGCCGATTTAACGGGTTCGGAGTTTCCGGCACCGGGCGGCGGTTCCATATCGGCATATATGGGTGCTTTGGGTGCGGCATTGGGAACAATGGTTGCTAATTTATCGGCACATAAAAGGGGCTGGGACGACCGTTGGGAAGAATTTTCCGATTGGGCGGAAAAAGGAGCATACTACTACAAGGCACTTGTAAATACGGTTGACGAAGACACCTATGCGTTTAATAAAATTATGGATGCCTTTCGTTTGCCTAAAAAAACCGAAGCCGAAAAAACCGCAAGACACAAAGCCATACAAGATGCAACAAAAAATGCTATTAACGTTCCGTTTAAAATTATGGAATTGGCATACGGCTCAATGGAAGTGATGAAAGCTATGGCTGAAATCGGTTTGCAGGCATCGGTAAGCGATGCAGGCGTAGGTGCTTTGGCTGCAAGAGCTGCCGTGCAGGGAGCTTTTATGAACGTAAAAATTAATATGGCGGATTTGGAAGATAAAGAATTTGCCGCCGAAAAATTAAACGCAGGAAACGAAATTCTGGAAAAAGCAATTGCTCTGGAAAAAGAAATTGTTGCCGCGGTTGAGGAAAAAATCTCGTAATTCCGTATAACTCTTATCTTAAACCTGTCTCTTAAGAAGGCAGGTTTGTTTTATAATACTAAAAAATATAATATGAAGTCTTTTTTTAAAAAAACAATAACAATTTTATCGATTATTTTAATCAGTTTATCGGTATTTTCTCAAAATGATACTACCGAAATAATAATAATGCATACCAATGATATGCATGCAAAAATTGATAATTTTGCTCAACTGAAAACCGTGGTTGACAAGTACAAAGCCGAATATGAAAATGTCTACCTGTTCTCGGCAGGCGACATATTTACAGGAAACCCGGTTGTTGACCAATACGAAGACCCCGGCTACCCTATGATTTATCTTATGAATAAAATGCCCTATGACATTTCTTGCATAGGTAATCACGAATTTGATTACGGGCAGGCAAAACTTAACGAACGCATAAAACAGGCAAGTTTCCCTTTTATTTCGGCAAATATCGAAACTTCAAAAAATGCTGTTTTCAAACAACCTTCCGGTTATTATAAATTCACGACAAAAAACGGAATTACAATAGGCGTTTTAGGTCTTTTACAAACCGGCAAAAACGGATATCCTGATTCAAGTCCTTTAAAAATGAAAAACATTATTTTTCATAATCCGCTTAAATATATCGAAAAATATAAAACTTACAAAGACTCTTCGGATATTTTTATATGTCTGAGCCACCTCGGACTTGAAACAGACGAAAAATTAGCCGAAGAATTTCCTTTTTTTGATGTTATTATAGGTGCTCACTCCCACTCTACGCTGCCAAAAGGTATTCATAAAAACAATACTTTTATTTTGCAGGCAGGTTCGTATCTTAAATATTGCGGTGTTCTTACATTAAAAGTTGCAGACCGTAAAATAGTTTCGGAAAAAGATACTCTGATAAACTTGTACAAGCAAAATAAAAATCCGGAAATATCAAAACTCATTAAAGATTTCAATAATAATCCGGGACTAAACAAAGTTATAGGTAAAGCAGAAAAAGCCTTAACGGGTAAAGACGAACTCGGCTCAATGATGACAGATGCAATGCGTGATACTTTAAAATGCGACATAGCTTTCCAAAACAACGGAGGCATTCGTATTCACGAGATACCGGAAGGCAATATCCTCGTAAAACAGGTTTTTGAACTCTCTCCGTTCGGAAATACTTTCGTAACTTACAAAATGTGTCCGATAAAAATAAAAAAACTCATAAAATATGCTTACGAAATACACAATAAAAATGCTTTGCAGGTAAGCGGTATTAATATTGAGCTGATAACCAAAAATGATAAGCTGAAAAAAATAGTTTTAAAAGATAAAGACGGAAAAAAATTACCCTTTAAATTCTATACAGTAGCCGTAAATGATTATATGGCAAATGCATATCAGTTAAAATTTCTTAGAAAAGGAAAAAATACGGGACTGCTTGATGCTAATGCAACAATAAATTATATAAAAAAACACTCTCCGCTAAATTATAAAGGGACAAAAAGAATTTTTGTAAAATAAACCATATTTTTCATATACACTTAAACCAATTTAAAACCGGTGATTAAAGCGTCATCGGTTCTTTTTTGTTTGCCTTTCCAGTTTCTGAAAGACTTCTTAAGTTTTTCTTTTTGAACCGACAAAGGTTCTTCTGCATTA
>JALSMF010000239.1 GCA_026987795.1 Bacteroidales bacterium | reverse complement strand
AAATAACCGGGAAGAGTATAAGAATATAATAGACAAGATAAATAATTTAAGAAATTCTATACCTGTTTTTATCAAAAAAGCAAACGGGAATATTGATATTTTGCCTTATAACAATAAAGACATTAATGTTGAAAAGGGTGATATTTTGGTATATTTCGGGAAAGAAGTTGAAGATACTCCTATAAAATCTTAATTTCGGTTCTTCTGTTTTGCCGCTTTCCTGCTTCCGTGTTATTGCCGGCAACCGGAAACTTGCTTCCGTAACCTTTATAAGTTAATCTTTCGCTCGGAATACCTTTCGAAACTAAATATTCACAGACAGATTTTGCCCGGTTAAGAGAAAGTTGCATATTGTGTTTCTCGGTGCCGGTATTATCCGTATGTCCGCTGATTTCAATTTTTAAATTTTGATTTTTCTTTAAAAAAACTGCCAAATTATTAAGTTCGATAAAAGAAGTTTCTTTCAGTTTGTAAGAATCTGTATCAAAGAAAATATTTTTCAGAATAATACTTTCTCCTTTTCTTACGGGTGATAAAGCTATATCATAATTGTAAATTTTTACCGAGTCTGTCGTTTCTGTCAGGCTGAAATTTTCAGAATAAAATAAATACCCGTTTTTAGACACATTAAAAGCATAATTTTCACCGGCAGGAAGGCACACGAGGTATGTTCCGTTTTCTTCATCGGAATTTGTTATTGCAACCTCTTTTTTTGTTTTTAGATTTATAAGTCGAATACGAGCCGAAAGTTTTTCTCCGGAAATTTTGTCATACACTGTTCCGCGAACGTATGTAACCTGTTTCGGTCTTTTATTTTCAGGCATTTCAAAAGTATAAATATCAAGACCTCCAAACTCTGATTTTTTTGATGATGCAAAAAATGCTTTATTGCCTCGTGCATTTATCGTAAGGCTCACTTCTTCATCAAAAGTATTAATGGGATAGCCGAGATTTTCCGGTTTGCTCCAGTGTATTGAGTCTGTTTTCCGACATAAAAATAAATCTGCTTTGCCCATTCCGAGGTGCCCGTTTGATGAGAAATAGAGAGTTTTGTTGTCGTAGTGGATAAAAGGAGACTGGTCTTGCCCGCTTGTATTTACCGAGTCGCCGAGATTTACCGGTTTAGTCCAGCTGCTGTCGGCATTCATGGTTGTTTTCCAAATATCTATCTTACCTTTTCCGCCCGGGCGATTTGATGCGAAATACAGTGTTCTTCCGTCGGCGGAAAATGACGGTTGAGATTCCCAATATTTGCTGTTTACGGTATGCCCCAGATTTTTGGGTTTGCTCCATTTGTTACCGGTTTTGCGAGAGATGTAAATATCACAGCTTCCGTAAGTTTTTCCGTGTGCCGATTTTCCTTTTTCGTATTCACAAGCCGTAAAAAAAAGCAGTCTGCCGTCGGCAGAAATTGACTGAGCTCCTTCGTTTCCGGGCGTATTAAGCGGTTTTCCGAAAGCTTTTGCAGGTGTATAACTGTTTTTTTGTTTTTCGGAATAAAAAAAATCTTCTTGTTTTTCGTAAGTTCCGTCAACAGAAATTCTGCCCGTAGGTATAAGCCGGGTAAATATAAATATTTTTTCGTCGGCGGTAATTCCGGGCAAATATTCGTCAAATTCTGAGTTTATGTTTTTTCCCATATTTGAGGGGTTAAATTTAACGGGATTTTGCATTGCTTCTATTCCGAAATTGCATTTTTTAAGATATTTTTCAACTTGACGGTCGTATCTTTTTTGGCTGTCATATTTTTTCAGAAGCTCAAAATCTTTTTTTGCATCTTCGTATCTGCCGATTTGAAGTTCGGTTTTGGCAAGTGTGAAATATGCCAAAGCGTTTTTTTCGGGTTGCAGGGAAATTGCTTTTTGCAGGGCAATAATTTTTTTGTCGTAGTTTCCTGTTTCTCCGTATATGTCTGACAGTAAATAATATACTTCAATAAATTTTTTGTCTTTATCTAATGCTTGTTCCGACCAATAAATCGCTTCTTTGTAGTTATAAGAATTATAATATTCAAGGGCTTTATTAAAATATTGAATTGCTTTTTTGTTTTTTGATGATAAATGTTGCGAATAAATTTGCCCGTTTATTAAAACTAATAATATTATAACTATTTTTTTCATACTTCCGTTTTTTACATCAGAAATTACCTGAAACTCGGACAGTCGCAACCTTTTCCGTCAGGGTCGGGGAGGTCGAAACGAATACCCAAACTTAATGCAACGGAACGGGAATGTGTATGGTTTAAAGTCAGGGCAAAATCCGTTTTTTTATTTATGTAATAATTATATTCTATTATTCCGCTTAACCATCCTATTTTATACAAAGTATTTCCCGAAAGTTTATAATTGTCTTCATTTACCCAATTTCTATCATCTGATTTATCTGTTTCGTAAAATGCG
>JALSMF010000238.1 GCA_026987795.1 Bacteroidales bacterium | reverse complement strand
TGTAACAAACTATGAACGCTTAATTAAAGGTTTTGAAACCTATGCGGCAAATGCAATTTTGATAAAACCGAACCAAACGGGAACACTAACAGAAACAATAAACACTGTTAATTTAGCAAAAAAGAACAGTTATAACACTATAATAAGTCATCGTTCCGGAGAAACCGAAGACACATTCATAGCAGAGCTTGCCGTTGCACTGAACGCAGGACAAATTAAAACCGGATCTTTATCACGAACCGACAGAACAGCAAAATATAACGAACTCTTAAGAATAGAAGAAATTCTCGGAAACTCGGCAAGATACGGTATGTATTAACTTTATTTCGGAGCTATACGATATAAAAAAACAGCAATTACCGCAAAAATTATGTTAGGAGTCCAAGCTGCAAGAACGGGAGAGAAACCTCCTTTTATTGAGAACTGTGCCGTAACCTGCATTAAAAATATATAAACAAAGCTAAGCAAAATACCGATACCGAGTTTAAGTCCCGTTCCGCCTTTACTTTTGCGTGATGCCAGAGAAACACCTATAAGGGTTAAAATAAACGTAGAAAACGGAAACGCAATTCGCTGTTGTTTTTCTATAATATACGTATTTATATTCGACTCCCCCCTTAATCGTTTTTCTTCAATATATTCGTTTAATTCAAAATAGTCCATTTTAGACTTTTCCGTATCCCTTCTTTGAAAATCTATGGGAGTTATATTCAAAGAAGTATCAATCTTAATCCCTGTTTTTATTATATCTTTATTTTTTCTGATGTCTCGTATGTAGTAATTATAAATTGTCCATTTATTTTTTGTGCTGTCCCAAACTACTTTTTTAGAAACTAACTTTGAAATAAGCTCTTTTCCTTTAAATTTTTCTATCGAAAATTTATTTCCCGTATTTGTAAGCGTGTTAAAACTTTCCATATAGATAAACACTCCCGGGCTTACCTGTCGGTGAATATTTCTGTCGCTGTTATAGTATTTTCCGTTTATGTAAGTATCTTCAAATTCCAGCCTTATTTTGTTTGCCGGCGGAATTACAAAATTACTCAGAAAAAAAGATGATATTGCAAGCACTGCCGCCGAAATAAAATAAGGATACATTAACCTCTGAAAACTTATACCCGAACCGAGTATTGCTATAATCTCTGACTGTCCCGCCATTTTTGCGGTAAAAAAAACAACTGCCACAAAAACAAAAAGGAATAAGAAAAGATTTGTGTAATAGGGTATAAAATTCAGATAATAGTCAAAAATAATTTCATTTAAAGGTATCTGTTTTTCAATAAACGAATCTATTTTTTCGGATAAATCAATAACTATCGCCAAACTGATTATCAAAATAATTGAGAAAACAAAAGTTCCCAGAAATTTTTTAATTATATATATGTCAAGTTTTTTCAACATTAAAATTTAAACAAAATTACGGGCAATAAATTGTATCAAAAATAAATTTTCGTAAAAATATCTATTTTAAACAGAGCAAAAAAATAAAAGCACCCCGGAGAGTGCCTTTACTGTATTAAAATATGTTAAAAGAATTAATCTTCTTCCTCTTCAGCTTCGTGAGCTTTAATAAGTTCGGTTTGAATATCGCCCGGAACCGGTGCGTATTCAGCAAATTCCATTTCAAAAGTTGCTCTTCCGCCGGAAATTGAACTTAAAGCCGTTGCATATTTTGTGATTTCAGCCAAAGGAACTTTTGCTTTAATAACTTCAAAGCCCTTAGCACTGCTCATACCCATAATAATAGCTCTTCTTCCCTGAAGGTCGCTCATTACGTCTCCCATATTTTCCGAAGGAACCATAACTTCTAAATCGTAGATAGGCTCCAAAATTTTAGGTCCTGCTTGTTTAAACGCATCCGAAAATGCTTTTGAACCTGCTATTTTAAACGAAATTTCATTAGAGTCAACATCGTGCATTTTACCGTCGTAAACCATAACGCGAATATCTCTGGCATAACTTCCGGTAAGAGGTCCGTTTTCCATTTTTTCCATCAGTCCCTTAATAATTGCCGGCATATAGTTTTTATCAATAACACCTCCTACTATACAGTTGTAAAAAACAAGCTTACCGCCCCATTTAAGGTCTATTTCGTCTTTATCCCTAACAGTAAGTGTGTATTCTTTTCCGTTTATCTTATATACGGAAGGTTCTGGTTTTCCTTCTTCGTAAGGTTCTATAATCATATGAACTTCACCGAACTGCCCGGCACCTCCGGATTGTTTTTTGTGGCGATAATCTGCTTGTGCAGCTTTTGTTATTGTTTCTCTGTATGGTATTTTAGGTGCAATAAATTCGGTATCTATTTTGAAAATATTGTCGAGATGCCATTTCAACGTATTTAAATGATGGTCTCCTTGTCCGTGAATAATAAGTTGCTTGAGTTCTTTTGAATATTCC
>JALSMF010000237.1 GCA_026987795.1 Bacteroidales bacterium | reverse complement strand
CATTTTTTGAAGAATCATAGCAGATATTTCCTGCGGAGTATAAAGTCTGTCATCAATTTTTACTCTTGGTGTATTGTTTTCTCCTTTAACGACTTTGTATGAAACTCTGTCTATTTCTTTTTTTACTTTATCATAAGTTTCCCCCATAAATCTTTTTATGGAAAATATTGTTTTCTCGGAGTTTGTAATTGCCTGTCTTTTTGCAGGATCGCCTATTTTTCTTTCCCCTCCTTCAACAAATGCAACAATAGAAGGTGTTGTTCTTTTACCTTCGCTGTTTTGGATTACAACAGGTTCGCTGCCTTCCATAACGGCAACGCAAGAGTTTGTTGTTCCTAAATCTATACCTATTATTTTTCCCATTTTTTTATATTTTATTTTAATTAGTATTCAAATTATCGCTTTTTATTAATCAATCTTTATGCCGTTAAAGGATATAACTGTTTTTATGAAAAAAAGGCATATGTAATGATATTTTAGTCATTGTTTTGAGGAAATTTAAGACAAATAGTCAGTGTTTTAATATGTGCATAATGCAACTTTTCGGTATTATATTTCGTCAAGTATATAACTGCACAAAACTAAAACTTAAATGCTATGAGATACTTTAACTGGAAAAAAATATATGAAACAGGAATTACTGAAATAGACAGGCAACACAAAAAACTTTTTGAAATTGCAAATGAGTATTACGAAGAGTTATTTTCTGAAACTTTTATTCCTGATAACAGGCAAATGTTTAAAATATTAGAAAAACTTAAGTCGTATTCTGAGTACCATTGCAGATATGAAAAAGAAGTTTTTCCTGAGGATATTATAAAAAAGTATTTTGATATTGAAAATATGTTGGCAGATAAAATAACAGAACTTACGAGTTCTTATAATGAAAACAATATTGTAGTTTTATATGGTTTTGCCGAATTTTTAAGGAAATGGCTGTTAAAACATATTTTGGTGCTAAATACGGAGAATTTTAAAGAAATATTAAAAAAAGAAGTATTTAATTTGTCTTGCAATTGATTAATAAAACTTTAAGCTATTAATTACCGGAGCGGCATAAATTTTAAGAAATAAAGTCTCTGCTTTTTCTGAGTTCTTACTAATTTTTTTCAACTGTTCGTTTTTGTAGTTAATAAAAGTCTTCTTTTCGTTTTTTGAGTATTTGTCTGAAAATTGCTCGGAATTTTTAAGCAAATCAAAAGCAATATAATTGTTCGGGTACAGTCTGTAATTTCCGTAAATTTCTTCATCGATTATTTCCGCTGTTTTTCTGATTTTGTCGTTTGTACGGGAAATATTTTTTAAAAGGTGCAGCCTTTTATTTACGGGCTCACAAATTGAGATATTTATTTTTCCTTTATAGCTGCAAGTTCCGTCAATAATACTGTTGATGTCTTCGCCCGGAGATTTTTTATATTTTCCGTTTACGGTATTTAACAACTCATTTACTTTTAGGTGGTCGTTAGGCTCATACTCGTATGATATTGAGACGGGTATAATATTTATATCTCTGATGTTTTTTTCGAAAGTTTTGTTTCCGGAAGCATTCAGCATTTTAATTACTCCGGAATGCGTTTTGTCATTACCGTCTTTGGTACGTCCGCCTCTTTGAGCTATCCAAACAGATCTTCTTTTAGTAAGAACGGTGTATCTGATATATTCCGAAAGTTGTAAAGTTTTTTTTAAGAGTTCTTTGGGAGTCCCTTTTCGGTAAACTTTAAACATTTTATTTATCTTTCCTATATCCACAATCAGCGGGTCATCCATAAGGTTGTTGCCGAATGTTATTTCTGTGGTTTCAAAGTCGTTGTTAACAAGAATATATTGAAAAAAAGTAGCGTCAAGGATAATATCTCTGTGATTTGAAATAAAAACATAATTATTGTTTTTGTTTATGTTTTCAAAACCGGAGCAGGTTAATCCGTCAGACGTTTTTTTCAGAATTCTGTTTGCAACTTCGTGCATTATTTTAATCTGAAAATCTTTGACGGAACGTATTGATGAGAAAAAAAACGTGAAATCTTCTTCAGTTTCAATTTCTGTAAAGAAATACTTAAATATTTTTTTGAACCGGTCGTTTTTTTTTATCCGTTCTATGGCTTTAAGAGCCTCTGTTTCGTTATAAGGTCTGAATTCATCGTAAAAATCCGTAATTTTTATATTTTGCATAAACGGAGTTTGCTTATAGTGTTTTTATATTCGGCAAATATATTTTAAATATTTCTTCGACAGAATTTTTATTCCTTATTGAATAAAAAAAATTAAATTCGCAAACTATATTTTAAAAATGTTAAAATGTTAAAATGGGAAAATTAGGAAAAGTAATTAAGAAATTTCCGAAAACGTTTTGGGTTGCAAACTCAATGGAAATGTTTGAGAGAATAGCCTGGTACGGGCTATTTACAGT
>JALSMF010000236.1 GCA_026987795.1 Bacteroidales bacterium | reverse complement strand
CCTTGGCAAGCGATGCTCCCGCATGGTCGCCCTACCGCTACGGCTTTAACAACCCCGTTAACATTACCGACCCGGACGGAAATTTTGAAGACGGTTGGATATACGACCAAGAAACAGATAAAATTATTCATATTAACGATGTAGGCGGAAAAAATACGCAATTTGTAACATTCGCTGCAAAAAACAAAGACGGCTCATATTCCGATACCGGCGGTACGATAATATACCAATTTTCGGAAAACAGCAATAAAAGTGATTGTCCTGTTGTTAATTGGATAAATTCTTTTGATAAAACAAACGGCGGTATATCAATGACAAAATCAGGCGGACAAGGCGAAGAAAATAAAATATCTGCAAATCCGGATGATATAGGGAACGTAGATATGTTAATGGCTGCATTAGGAACAGCAATGAAAGCAACAAAAGCCCCGAATATGCACACATTAGAAGGTATTGCAAATTTTGTTCTGGGAAATTTGGAATCCGGAATGGATGTTGCCGAAATTATTGAAAATGCCGTAAGCAGTGATATTTCCGAAAATAAAAAAACAAATTCAACTTCCAATAATAATGAAAAGAACAAAGAAACGTTGTTCCCTGTAAAATATGAAAATCCGAATCGTAGAAGAGACACTTTATATAAGAAAATGACTAAAGATTTTATGTCAAGACGCGGAGGAATTGAATATATAATTAGCAATGAAGAATACAAAAAACATAAAAAATGAGCAGATGTGTTTTAATTTTTTTAATATTAATATCTCTTTTTTCGTGTAAACAAAAAATACCTGACGGGTTTTATGTTTCTGTTTATGATAAAGACGGTAAAATTATTGAAATAACTAAAGATATTAAAGATACATTGTTCCAAGATTCAATTTTAACTTTAAAATTAAAAGAAAAATTTGACAAAAACGGAAATTTATTAGAAAAAGGTATTTTTATTGGTAAAAACAGAATCGGGAAACATTTATTTTTCGAATCCGGTTATTTAAAACATATAAAATATTATGTTTTTTTTAACAAAACAGACCTTAAATTATTATACTCTACCGGTTTATTTGGTGACACCTTAACATATAAAAAATTTGACTCATATTTAAACGGGGAAATTACTTTAAAAAATAACGGTGATACATGCTTTGCAGAAAGTAACTTTATTGAAATAAAATTTAATCAGAAGAAAACTAAATTAAACGATACTCTGAATATAAATATAACATCTTATAATTCAAAATATAAGATAAATTTTATGGATTTTTATTTCTTCCAACCTGAAAATAATGAGTATATGATAATTGCTCATAAAAACGGGAATAATTTTAAATTTAAACATAGGGTAACATTAAAAGGAAAGAATTTTCTTAAAGGTTATGCAATAGTAACTTCATCAGAAGTTATAAATAAAGATACCGTATATCATTCTGGTGTATATAAAATAAATAAAAAATTTACTGTTTTTTAGACACTCCGCTTGGCATAAATTAACGCAGTATATCTACGTCGAACAATAACAAACAATTTTCAACTTTCATTTTAAACAAAAATTATTATCATTGCATAAGTAAACAATTTGCTGCAAAATGCAAAATATACAAAACGACGAAGTTACAAACTTCGCCGAGCAGGGAACCTATCAATTTTTCAACATTCAAAAATGCAGTTAAAAGAATTAATAAAAACTAATATGAAGCATTATATCATAATATTTTTAATTTTTTTTATTAACATTTTCCTTGCCGATCTTTCGGGGCAGAATGATATTAAGTTTAAGCAAGAAATATATATTGAAAACAAAGATACTTGTATCTTTTTCAAATTTATTCCGAATATTACATATACCAGAGATAATGAAATATATAAACCAAAATCTTTTGAAATAAATCTTCCAAAGAAAATAAAATTTTGGGAGGCAATAAACAGTTCTAATTTTGGAATATATTATAAATCAAAACAAGTTATTTTTATCAATACAGATTTGGAAAATTGCTCAAACAATAAATCGGATAGTATATATACTCCGTCAGAAAAAGAAATAGAATATTTGATTACAACAATATTTGAAACAAGCAGAGAAAAAAGAAGAGACATAAAAGAAATACCTTTTTTAAAATGTAGAAAACATCAAATCATAAAAAGACAAAGAATTACAATACTATTGTATAATATAAAAAACAAAAATTATGACAATTATTTAAAATTAATCAAAACATTTAAAGAACTCAAATAATATTGCTTAAAGCAAAAAATATGACATCCTGCAAAAAGACAGCTGTTACCCCTTCGGCATGACCCAAAACGGATTATCCTACACAACTCTTCCCGATAATCAAAAAAATTCGTACCTTTACAACGGCAAAGAATTACAAAAAGATTTTAATTTGGATTGGTACGATTACGGAGCGAG
>JALSMF010000235.1 GCA_026987795.1 Bacteroidales bacterium | reverse complement strand
AGCATTTATTTCAACCATTCCTGGTGTTCCGGTTATTTATTACGGCGATGAAATAGGTATGCCCGGAGGTAACGACCCTGACAATCGCAGAATGATGAAATTTAACAACCTCAATAACAGACAATACGATTTAATGTCAACTTTTTCACGTCTTTTACAGTTCAGAAGACATAATTTGCCTTTAATTTACGGTGATTTTAAATTTCTTGAAATTTCTGATGACATTATCATATATCAACGAAGCTATTTCGGTCATTTTGTAATTGTTGCATTAAATAAAGCACATCAAGACTATAAAGCAAATATTAAAATTGATAAACGTTTCGACACAAAAAAATTATACGCCGAAACAGCAACAGAATTTAAAATAAAAAACAATAAAGCGGAATTTACAATTCCCGGAAACGGCTTTGTTATTCTGACAAACAATACCTTAAGTTTTTAAAATAATTTTAAACTTTTTAACCGGAAGAAAATGAAAAAAATAATTTTTACAGGACTCATTTTATCTGTATTAACGGCAATATCCTGCCAAAATGAAAGTTTTGACAGCACAACAAATACAAGGGACTCATTAAAACTGACTACATACAAGTTTCCCGAAAGAACAAAAAAATCAAATATTTACGAAGTAAACATAAGGCAATACACGCCCGAAGGAACTTTTAAAGCATTTGAAGCCCATATTCCGAGGCTGAAAAAAACAGGAGTAGATATCCTTTGGCTTATGCCGATTTTTCCAATTTCTGAAAAAAACAGAAAAGGAACTTTGGGAAGCTATTATGCAGTTGCCGATTACAAAAAAGTAAATCCGGAATTCGGAACGGAAGAAGACTTACATAATTTAATAAAAACAGCACATAAAGACAGTATGCTTGTAATTCTTGACTGGGTGGCAAATCATACAGGCTGGGACAATCCTTGGATTACCGAACATCCCGAATGGTATACACACGACAGCACCGGACATATTGTTTCTCCCGTTCCTGACTGGACAGACGTTGCCGACCTGAATTATGACAACAAAGATATGCGCAACGAAATGGTAAATTCAATGAAATATTGGGTTGAGAATTTTGACGTTGACGGTTTCAGATGTGATGTAGCGATGATGGTTCCTACCGATTTTTGGGACAGTACACGTATTGAGCTTGACAAAATCAAACCTGTTTTTATGCTTGCCGAAGCCGAACAGACAGACCTTACGGAAAAAGCATTTGATATGAACTATGCGTGGAATTTTCATCACATAATGAATCAAATTGCAAAAGGTGAAAAAAATGCAGAAGACTTAAGAAAATATTTTGAAAAAGACCAAAAAGAATATCCTCAAGAAGTTTACAGAATGTCTTTTACTTCAAACCACGATGAAAATTCCTGGAACGGTACCGTTTTTGAAAGAATGCCCGACAGTTACAAAACATTTGCAGCTCTTACGTTTGTTGCTCCCGGTATGCCTCTTATTTACGGCGGTCAGGAAGCCGGTTTAAATAAACGACTCCGATTTTTCGACAAAGATACAATTGATTGGAGTAATCTTGAAATGCAGGATTTTTATGCAAAATTAATTCAAATTAAAAAAGAAAACCCGGCACTTTGGAACGGCAAAGCAGGAAGTCCCGCATATTTTATAAATACTTCAAATCCTGAACAAATATTGGCTTTCAAACGAATAAAAAATGATAATAATATTCTTGTTATTATGAATTTATCAAACAAAGATGCAAAATTTCATTTTACGGAAAAAGATTCGGAAAAAGCTTATCTTAACTATTTTACAGGTAAAGAAATTAAAATTAAACCGCAAGAAAATTACAATTTGAAACCTTGGGAATTTAAGATTTTAATTAAAAATAATTAACCCGACTTTCCCCAAAAAACAGAATATGAAAAAACTGATAACGATACTTTTTATAACTCTTACGGTATCAATTTCTGCTCAAAAAATAAACCTGCAACATATTGAACCGCCAAATTGGTGGACAGGAATGAAACAAAAAACATTTCAAATTTTAGTTCACGGAAAAGATATTGCCGATGCAGCTGTTTCAGTAAGATCCGAAAAAGTAAAACTTCTTAAAGTTAATAAAGTTCAAAATCCTAACTATCTGTTTTTAGATATTGAAGTTTTGCCAAATGCAAAAGCTGGTAACTTTAATATTATTTTCAAAAAAGGGCTGAAAAAGTTGAAATATGCGTATGAACTAAAAGAAAAATCAAATCGAAAAAGAGGTTTTTCTCCGGAAGATTTAATTTATTTAGTATTTCCCGACAGATTTGCAAACGGAAACCCTGAAAATGATAACTATCCGGGAATGAATGAAAAGGTTGACAGACAAAATCCCGACGGAAGGCACGGCGGAGATATTCAAGGTGTTATAAACCATCTTGATTATATCAAAAATCTCG
>JALSMF010000234.1 GCA_026987795.1 Bacteroidales bacterium | reverse complement strand
CTTTTTAATTTTACGGGTTTTGTTAAATCGTCAACAATATATTGAACTTTTCCGGCACCGACTCTGTTTTTTACTTTCTCAAGTGCAACTTCGCTTATGTCTATTGCAATTAAGTTTTTATATCCCGATTCCAAAAGGTTGTCGATAAGCGTTGTTGTCCCGGCTCCGACAATTAAAATTCGGGAAGATTTATCCAAGCAGGTTTTTAAAATTAACTTTAAAGTCGGCGTAAGGTCTGTTTCATACCAGCCCAATTCTTCGTCCGGAGTTTTTATATATTTTTTATTCCAATGTTTCCTAAAATCTTTTACTGTATTTGTTTTACCCGAATTTGTTTTCATTACAATGTTGTTTCATATCAAAACGCTAAAATAATGTTTTTTCACAATCTGATATTCTTTAACCTCAAAGAATTTGAAATTACCGAAACTGAGCTGAAACTCATTGCAGCAGCGGCAATCATCGGTGACAGTAATATTCCGAAAACCGGAAATAAAACACCGGCGGCTACCGGAACTCCCAGCACATTATAAATAAATGCAAAGAATAAATTTTGTTTGATATTTCGCATAATGGCATGGCTGAGTTTTTTGGCTTTTACAATACCGTTTAAGTCGCCTTTCATCAATGTAATTTCTCCGCTTTCTATGGCTACATCGGTTCCTGTGCCCATGGCAATGCCGATGTCGGATTGTGCCAGTGCCGGGGCATCATTTATGCCGTCGCCCGCCATAGCTACGATTTTACCTTCGGCTTGCAAACGTTTAATTTCGTTGAGTTTATCTTCAGGTAAACATTCGGCTTTAAAACCTGTTATGTTCAATTCGTCGGCAACGGCTTTTGCCGTATTTTTATTGTCGCCCGTAAGCATTATTACCTCAACACCCTGGTTTATAAGCTCTTGAACGGCATTTTCACTTGTTTTTTTAATTGCATCACTTATTGTTATATATCCGCAAACCTTTTCATTTATTGCAATATAAGAAACCGTTTTTCCGAGTTTTTGCTCTTCTTCAACTTCCTTTCTTAAACTTTCGGGAATATCAGCTTTTATTTCAAGCATTAATTTTGAATTACCGACGGCAATTTTTTCATTACTTACCAATCCGATAACTCCTTTTCCGGCAACCGCCTTAAAATCTTTAACTTCTTCAAATTCAATATTTTCTTTTTTTGCATACTTTACAACTGCTTCTGCAAGCGGATGTTCGCTTTGTGTATTGAGTGATGCTGCTTTTTTCAGTAAATATTGCTTATCTTCGCCTTCCGTTGCTTTTATTTTTTCAAGCGAGGGTTTTCCTTCCGTAAGTGTTCCTGTTTTATCGGTAATAAGAACATCTATTTTATCCATTTTTTCGATGGCTTCGGCATTTTTTATCAAAATTCCGGATTGTGCCCCCTTCCCTACTCCGACCATAACAGCCATAGGCGTTGCCAAACCCAATGCACAGGGGCAGGCAATAATCAGCACGGCAACGGCATTTACGAAAGCATAAACATAAGCCGGTTCCGGTCCGAAAGCTGCCCAAACACCGAATGTTGATGCCGCAATAAGAACTACAATCGGCACAAAATATTTTGAAATTTTATCTGCCAATTTTTGAATAGGTGCACGCGAACGACTGGCTTCGTTAACCATTTTTATAATTTGCGAAAGCAAAGTTTCCGAGCCCACTTTTTCGGCTTCCATAACAAACGATTGATTTCCGTTTATGGTTCCGGAACTGACTTTATCGCCGATTGTTTTATCAACCGGAACGGGTTCGCCCGTAATCATACTTTCGTCGATATGACTGTTTCCCTCTGTTATTTTTCCGTCAACGGGAATTTTTTCTCCGGGTTTTACGCGAATTAAATCGCCTTTTTTGATGTCGTGAATTGAAATTACTTTTTCTTCACCGTCAATAATTACGGTTGCCTGTGTGGGTGCCAACTTCATTAATTCTTTTATGGCTCCGCTTGTTTTGCTGTGGGCTTTTGCTTCTAAAAGCTGACCCAAGAGAACCAGTGTAAGAATTACCGTAACAGCTTCAAAATAAACATATACCGTTCCGCTGTCGGTTTTAAACTGTTCGGGAAAAATATCCGGAAAAAACAGTGCAAAAATACTGAATACAAAGGCAACACCGGCACCAATGCCTATGAGCGTAAACATATTCAAATTCCACGTAACAATTGACCTCCAAGCACGTTCAAAAAACATTCTTGTTGCATAAAAAACAACCGGAAGCGAAAGCACAAGTTGGAGAATATTCCAATTTTGTTGATTCATAATATCAAGCAAAGGATTTTTTTGTAAAATATCCGCCATGGCAATAAGGAAAATAGGCAATGTAAAAATGACGGCTATTTTCATTTTTTTCAAAAGTCCGAGATAGGTTTTGTCTTCTTCACTTTCTTCGGGTTCTTTG
>JALSMF010000233.1 GCA_026987795.1 Bacteroidales bacterium | reverse complement strand
GTTCTTTGAGCGTTTTTGACTTTGCAACGGCTTCTTCGAAGGTTTGTAAATTCATTTTTTATGTTTCTTCGGTTAAACTTCTTTATATGATGATGCAATATTCAGGGCAACATCCTCTAAAACCTTTGTCTCTTCATCGGTATATTTTCCTTGTGCCAAAGCTTCCAGAACGTTTGAGTATTTTGTTTTCAAAAATTCGAGATATTCTTTTTCAAAATCCTTAACTTTGTTTTCCGGAACTGTTCTCAGCAAACCTTTTGTTCCGGCAAAAATAACAGCAATTTGCTCTTCAACTTTATATGGTTCGAACTGTCCCTGCTTTAATATCTCAACATTTCTTCTTCCTTTTTCTAAAACGGCTAATGTTGAAGAGTCTAAGTCTGACCCGAATTTTGAAAATGCCTCTAATTCACGATATTGAGCTTGGTCTAATTTTAATGTTCCCGCAACTTTCTTCATAGATTTAATTTGTGCGTTACCACCCACTCTTGATACTGAAATACCGACATTAATAGCCGGTCGAATTCCGGAGTTAAACAAGTCTCCGTCAAGGAAAATCTGACCGTCTGTAATTGAAATTACGTTTGTCGGTATGTAAGCAGAAACATCTCCTTCTTGTGTTTCAATTATCGGCAGAGCCGTAAGAGATCCGCCTCCTTTTATTTTTCCTTTTAATGATTCCGGAACATCATTCATTTTCTGAGCAATATCGTCATCATTAATAATTTTTGCCGCACGTTCTAAAAGTCTTGAATGAAGATAAAAAACATCTCCCGGATATGCTTCACGACCCGGAGGTCTTCTTAAAAGCAAAGAGACTTCTCGGTAAGAAACGGCTTGCTTCGATAAATCATCGTAAATAATTAATGCCGGTCTTCCGGTATCTCTGAAATACTCTCCTATTGCAGCTCCTGCATACGGAGCATAAAACTGCATTGCCGCAGGTTCCGATGCCGTAGCCGAAACTATTACGGTATAAGCCATAGCTCCGTGGTCTTCCAACGTTTTTGCAATATTGGCAACGGTTGAGCCTTTCTGTCCTATCGCAACATAAATACAATAAACAGGCTCTCCTTTATCATAAAATTCTTTTTGATTTATAATCGTATCAATGGCAATTGCGGTTTTTCCTGTCTGCCTGTCTCCGATTATTAATTCCCGCTGACCTCTTCCTATAGGAATCATAGAATCAATAGCCTTGATTCCCGTTTGCAGCGGTTCGTTTACCGGTTGTCTGAAAATAACTCCCGGAGCTTTTCGTTCAAGCGGCATATTAAATATTTCTCCGGTAACCGCCCCTTTCCCGTCAATAGGATTTCCGAGTGTGTCAATGACACGTCCGAGCATTCCCTCACTTACATCGATAGAAGCTATTTTATTAAGTCGTTTTACGGTATCTCCTTCTTTTATTCCTGCAGACGGTCCTAACAATACGGCACCGACATTATCTTCTTCAAGGTTAAGAGCAATGCCTTCAACACCGTTTTGAAATTCAATCATTTCATTGTATTTAACTCCTTGTAATCCGTAAATACGAGCAATTCCGTCGCCGACTTCAATAACGGTACCTGTCTCTTTAAATTCTGTATCTGTATTTATGCCTTGCAGCTGCTTTTTTAATATCTCTGAAACTTCTGCGGGATTTATGCCTGCCATTTTATTTCGTTTTTATGTTAATTATATTTATATGTTCATCATTTGGTTTTTAATGTCTTTCAGTTTTTCTGCAATACTTGAATTATATTGCATACCGTCAACCGTTAAAACAAATCCTCCGATAATATTTTCATCGGTTTTACCTGTTAGTTCTATTTTTGACTTAAATTTTTCAGATAAAATTTGAGAAACATCTTTTTTTAATTTATTATCCGGAGTAAACGCCGTTAATAACTCCGCTGATTTTATGTTATTTTTTTTTCGGTATATATCAATATAATTTCGGGCAATTGCACCTAAATAGGCTTCTCTTTTATTTTCAGAAAGAAGTTTAAAAAATTTTATTGTAACATCACAAACTTTATTTTTAAATAGGCTTATGAAAATATCCGATTTTTTAGACGGGAAAATAATAGGATTTTCAAGTATGTTCTGAAACTCGGAAATTTTGACAAACTCGGAAATTAACTCCATGTCTTTTTTTACGACACTGTCTTTTTTTTGTTCTGTTGCAAACCCGTAAAGAGCTTTTGCATATCTGACCGTTATTCTGTTTGTGTTCATTGTGTGTTACAAATATCAAAAGTTAATTTAGGTCTATATCTTTCAATAACTTATCAGTATATTCCTTTTGTTTTTTTTCTGAATCCAAAGAGTCTTTCATTATTTTTTCAGCAATATCTATTGATAATGAAACAACCTGCTCTTTAATTTGATTTAATGCCGTGAGTTTTTCGCTTTCAATTTGAGCTTTTGCAGAACTAATAATC
>JALSMF010000232.1 GCA_026987795.1 Bacteroidales bacterium | reverse complement strand
AGTAAAACCGGCTCTCGGTCCCGATGCTACGGCTCTCGGTCAGATATATTGGTATACGCTTGAAGGCAGAGATAAAAAAGGAAATCCTGCCGGCGGTTGGGATCCGCAGGAACTGAGAACATTGCAGGATTTTTATGTTCGTTACGGATTAACTTCCGCAAAAGGCGTCTCAGAAGTGGCATCCATCGGCGGATTTGTAAAAGAATATCAAATTGATATTGACCCGAATGCTATGAAAGCATACGGCGTTAATGTCTCGCAAATTATAAATGCCGTTAAAAAAAGCAATCTTGACATAGGTGCAAGAACTATTGAATTTAATAAAGTTGAATATCTTGTAAGAGCACTGGGATACATTAAAAACCTAAGCGACCTTGAAGAAAGCGTTGTTGCGGTAAACAATAACATTCCCGTACGGCTTAAAGATGTTGCTAAAATAACTTTCGGACCTGCAACACGAAGAGGCGGACTCGACAAAGGCGGTTCGGAAGCCGTAGGCGGTGTGGTTGTTGCTCGTTACGGAGCCAATCCGATGGAAGTTATAAAAAACCTGAAAGAAAAAATTAAAGAAATTTCACCGGGTCTGCCGAGCAAAACGCTTGCCGACGGAACGGTTTCAAAAGTTACAATCGTACCTTTTTACGACAGAACGGGCTTAATAAAAGAAACACTCGGAACACTTGAAGAAGCTTTAACACTCGAAATTCTTATAAGCATTATAGTCGTTCTGATTTTAGTAATGAACTTAAGAGCATCTTTCTTAATATCAAGCCTTTTGCCCATTGGCGTACTAATGACATTTATTGTAATGAGACGTTTCGGTGTCGATGCAAATATTGTTGCACTTTCGGGTATCGCAATCGCAATCGGCGTAATGGTCGATGTAGGAGTCGTCTTTACCGAAAACATTATACGGCATCTCGAAATGGCAAAAAATATCGGAGCAAAAGGCAAGCAATTGGTAAAAGTTATATACGAAGGAGCTACAGAAGTCGCGGGAGCGGTAATAACGGCATTAACTACTACAGTTGTCAGTTTTCTTCCCGTATTTGCAATGCAGGCAGCTGAAGGTAAATTATTCAAACCATTAGCTTTTACAAAAACTTTTGCTATGATTTCGGCACTAATCATAGGATTAATGTTCATTCCCTTACTTGCAAATTTGGTTTTCTCAATTCGCCCTTCAAAGAAGTTAAAGAAATACATTTCAAACGGCATTCTTATTGTTGCCGGTATTGTTTTAGCAATTATTGCAAAATCAATTATTGCCGTTGCATTAATATTAATTGCTCTTAATAATATATTTAGCGAAAAGAAGTTCGGAGATAAAAAATATCCTGTTTATATTAATATCTTTATAACGCTAAGTATTGTAATATTTTTTCTCACAAGAGAGTGGATGCCGCTCGGTGCTCAAAACAGTTTATTTGTTAACTATATTTTTGTAATAATAATTATAGGCGTTGTACTGGGAGCCCTAATGTCCGTAGTACATTATTATGCAAAAATTTTAAAATGGAGTTTGGAAAATAAAAAGAAATTTCTTGCAATACCTGTTTTTGTGGTCTTGTTCGGAATTTTATCTTGGCAGGGAACCGATAAATTGTTCGGATTTATGCCCGGTTTTGTAAAAAACACAAAAATATGGAACTCTTTTAGTGAAGTTTTCCCCGGCACGGGAAAAGAATTTATGCCGAGTTTGGATGAGGGCTCATTTTTATTGATGCCTACCACCATGCCGCATTCCGGAGTTGAAGAAAATTTAGATGTCATACGTTTGCTTGATAAACGAGTTAACAGTATTCCGGAGGTTGAAAATGTTGTCGGAAAATGGGGGCGTGCAAATTCAGCACTTGATCCGGCTCCTACGTCAATGTATGAAAATATAATAAATTATAAGTCAGAATACATCGTTAATGAAGACGGATATAAACAGCGTTTCAAAACAAACTCAAAAGATGCTTTTGTTCTAAAAGACGGTTCAACATATAAGCCGGGAAAAGATGAGTTCAGGGTTATAGAAAAATCGGAACTTATTCCGGACGAAAGTGGTGAGTATTTCCGTCAATGGCGTCCCGAAATTAAATCTACCGATGATATCTGGAAAGAAATTGTAAGTAAATCTAAAATACCGGGACTTACTTCCGCACCCAAATTGCAACCGATTCAAACACGATTGGTTATGCTGCAAACAGGTATGCGGGCTCCGATGGGAATAAAAGTTTTCGGTCCTGATTTAGAAACAATAGAAAAAACTGCTTACGAAATTGAGCATCAGCTTAAATTTGTAAAAGGCGTAAAAGCATCTTCTGTTTTTGCCGATAGAGTTGTCGGAAAGCCATACATTGAATTAGACATCAAACGAAAAGCGATTGCACGTTACGGTCTTACAATTAAAGATATGCAAACGGCTATAGGAACAACCATAGGCGGAATG
>JALSMF010000231.1 GCA_026987795.1 Bacteroidales bacterium | reverse complement strand
AATATCGGAAAACCCGTTAACTCGATGGGGCACGATGCTACGGGAGGGTTATCTTTAGACGGGAAAACATTATTCATATACAGAGCAAAAGACGGAAAAGGCGGAGACCTGTATTATTCTGTTTTAAACTCGGACGGTAAATGGGAAGATCCCGTAAAACTCGGAAAAAATATTAATAAAAGAAAATATACAGAGCGTCACGCGGCTCTGTCTCCCGACGGTAAAAAACTGTATTTCTCAAGTAACATTAAAGGAGGAAAAGGCGGCAGAGATATATGGGTGTCGGAACTACAAGAGGACGGAACTTGGGGGAAACCTGCAAATTTGAATATAAATACCGAGTTTGACGAAGAAGCCCCTTATATGCTGTCTGACGGAATAACATTTTATTTCAGTTCTAAAGGATACAAAAATATGGGAGGGTATGACATTTTTAAATGTATGCTGCAAAATGACGGAACATTCAGCCGACCGCAAAACATAGGATTTCCGATTAACACAGTTGAAGATGACGTATTTTTCTTTCCTGTTTCAAGTGAAGACGTTGCATATTTTACAAGAAGAAAGACTGATAACGCAGAAATTTATAAAACGATGTTTCCGAATAATGCTTTAATTGTAGAAAGTTCGGTAAGAGGAAAAGAATACGAAAAAGACTTATATGCAATGAACTCAGACATAAATATCATTGACGTTAACTCAGAAAATACTCCTGATGCATATACTCTTAAAATTGAAACGGCAAAATATAAATCTGTAATAGTGCCCGATAAAGATTATAAGTTTGTTTATGAAACCGAAGGATATGTTTTTGATACAAAAGATATAAGCATAAAAGATATGTTCGGTAAAAAAACGATTGAAGAGACTCCGATTCTTGTTAAAATTGAAGAAGGAAAAACCGAAAAACATAAAAATATGTCTTTTAAAGACAACAGTCCCGAATTAATAAACTATACAAAAAAAGAACTTGATATAATTGCCGAATATTTAATAAAATACGATAATTTAGTCGTCAATCTTTCTACTGAAGATTATGCAAAAGAAAGCAATAAGTTAGCCGAGAACAGAAAAAGGAAAGCCGTGGAGTATCTCAGAAACAAAGGTGTTTCAGCCGAGAAGATTTATACGGACTTGTCTCCGAATGATATTCCCGGTAATAAAATGGAATATACAATTTATGATACGGAAAGCGTTAAAAAAGCAATAGCAGAAAAAGAAGCTCGCAAAAAGGATGTTGTTCCCGAATATTTTGTAATTCAAATTGAAAACATCTTCTTTGATTTTGATAAAAAATATATGAAAATACACAAAAATGAAAAAATAGACTTGCTTTGTAAATATTTAAATGACAATCCTGAGGCAAAGGTTGCAATAATAGGATATACCGATGCTGTAGGAAAAGAAGCTTACAATAATACATTATCAAAGAAAAGAGCAGCAACCGTAAAAGATTATATGATAAGACAAAACGTAAACGAAAATCAAATTGAGATATTAGGATACGGAGAAGATAACCCCGTTACACTTAATAAAAAGGACGGAAAATATTACGAGCCAAGTAAAAAATACAACAGACGTGTTGAATTCAGAGTTTTGGCACAGGGTAAGCCTGAACTAAAAATTATTCAGTTTAAAAATATTCCGCAAGAATACAAAAATCCTGATTATAATCCCGACTATAAAAAATAATAATACGGAAAAAGCTCGCTTAAAGCGGGTTTTTTTATAATTATATTTATCTTCTTAAGCTGATAAATATGCCTGAAAATCCGAAAATAATTTCATACAACACTATTAGAAGATCGGTGGGTGTTCTCGGAATATCTTTACCTGTAATTATATCTGCGGGAGCATATATTTTGGGAAATTGTAACGAAATACAGTCGTCAGTAAGCCTGTATTATAACACGATAATGCGGAATGTTTTTGTCGGTATTTTATGTGCGGTAGCTCTTTTTATGTTTGCGTACAGAGGCTATGATTATCGTGACAGAATTGCCGGAATTTCAGCTTTCGTATTTGCATTAGGCATTGCTTTTTTTCCTGCCTCAAAAGATATGGTTATAAACTGCAAATACGATATTCCCCAACTCCGACATCCGGGATGGATAAGAACAATACACCTTACCTCCGCAACTTTATTTTTCCTGACACTGTCATATTTTTCCCTTTGCCTTTTTACCCGAACTGACGGCAAGCCCGGAAGCTATACAAAACAAAAGAAAAAAAGAAACGTATTGTATCGTATATGCGGATTCGTTATGCTTATGAGCATATTTATCATAGCACTTTGGATGTTGGTTCTTGAAAGTAAATTTCCGCATCTCGAACAGTATCATCCCGTTTTTTGGCTCGAAAGCATTGCCCTGTGGGCTTTCGGTATTTCATGGCTTGTAAAGGGAGAAGTTGTTTTGAAAGATAAATAATTACTGTCT
>JALSMF010000230.1 GCA_026987795.1 Bacteroidales bacterium | reverse complement strand
CATAAAAGCCTCTTTTCTTTCTTTTTACGTCTCCGAATATTAAAGGGATGTTGTATTTTTTTGCATACAGTTCGGCACCGTGCAGGCAAGCTGTATCTTGATTCAGAAATTTTATCCGTTTAGCTCTTTTTATATTTGACGGACTTTGGTCAGAAATCATAAAAAAAACAGTCGGATTATCGTGTTCTTTTTCAAAAATATTACGCGTCTCTTTTATTGAAACCAGGTTCATCCCCCATGCGGCTCTTGCTTTTTTTACGTAGTTATCAATATATTTGTTCGACAAAGGTTTATACAATCCGATACTTTTATGCTTAAATTGAAACCCGAAACTGATTACGCCCCATTCCCAATTGGTATAATGTGCAGCTAAGCCTATAATGCTTTGCCCTCTCTCATAATATTCGTCTAAAATATCAATATTTACAACAGGATACCTTTTTCTGAGAGATTTTTTACTCATCGAAAGCCCTTTTATGCTTTCAAGTGTTATATCACTGAGATTTTTATAGAAACCTTTTGCAATTTCTAAGATTTCTTCTTCAGATTTTTCGGGAAAAGAGTTTTTAAGATTGGTAAAAACAACTTTCTTTCGATATCCGAAAACATAGAAAAACAATAAACAGAGAATATCCGAATAAAAATATAATAGCCAAAACGGCACTAAAGAAAAAAGAAAAACCGTAATTCTGAAAAATATATAACCTGTTTTCTGCATTAATTTATTTTTGATTTTGATACAAAATTAAAATATTATTACAATTTTAATTCTGTTGAATCAATTAATCTATATTTGTATAAAAAAACAGAATACGGAAATATGAGAAATATATTTTTATTAATATTTACAATAATTATAAAAATATCCGGAGGACAAACAGAAACAGTAATAAAGCCGGAAATAATACCTGTTATTGATTCTTCGTCTTATGTAAAAATACTGTCCGAATATATGGACACAACATTTTTCAATCGATATGAAGATGAAATAATAAAATACGAACAGGCAGATTCAGCTCAAGGTGTGCCGAAAGAAAAAGTCTTATTTGTCGGAAGTTCCAGTTTCAAAAAATGGTATAACATTGAAACAGATTTATTACCGTTTCCGGTATTAAACAGAGGTTTCGGAGGTTCGACAATGCCGGAGTTAGATTACTATTTTTTCAGAATGGTAAAACCTTACAAACCTTCGGCAATTGTTATTTATGAGGGTGATAATGATGTTCTGGCTCCTTTTTTAACACCGGAGGTTATTTTAAAAAGTTTCAGTATATTTGTCAGTCTTACAAAACAATACTTGCCGGGAACAAAAATTTTCTTTGTTTCAATAAAACCGTCACCGGCAAGACTGAAATATTTAAAAAAGATGCAGACAACTAATTTACTTATTAAGAACTACTGCAATAAAAGCGAGAATCTTTTTTATATTGATATCACAAAGCCGATGTTTGACAAAAAAAGCAGAATAAGAGAAGATATTTTCAGAAATGACCGTCTTCATATGAACGAAAAAGGCTACAAAATATGGGCTGATATTATAAAAAAAGAGTTGCTTGAAAACCTATAACTGATTTTGAATATATTCAATTACATTCAATGCGGCAATTGTCCCGTCGGAAACAGCAGTTGTAATTTGTCTGTATCGTTTGGCAGTGCAATCTCCTGCTGCAAAAATACCGGGAATATTTGTCATCATATTTTCATTGACAATTATTTCATCTCTTTTATTCAAACTTAAAATACTTTTAAACGGCTTTGTTTGAGGGACATATCCTATAAATATAAAAACACCGTCTATTTTCATATCATATTCTTGCCCTGTTTTAAGATTTTTTACAACAGCTTTCTCCAATGACATTGAACCGTAAAAGGCAGAAATTGTGGAATTTAAAATAAATTCAATTTTAGGATGATTTTTTGCTTCTTCTACGGCTTTTTTATGTGCTTGAAAATAATCAAATTCGTGAACAACGGTAACCTTACTTGCATATTGCGTTAATGCAACAGCTTCCTCAAGTGCAGAGTTTCCTCCGCCGACGACAATAATTTCTTTATCTCGAAAAAAATCGCCGTCGCAGGTAGCACAGTAAGAAATACCTTTCCCTGCAAATTCTTTTTCTCCCGGCACCTTTAGCTCTCGGGATTTCCCTCCTGATGCAATAATAACCGCTTTTGATATAAATGTTCCTCTTCTTTCCGTCTTTATTTTTTTTTCATCACCCATAAAGTCATAATCGGAAATTTTCACATTAGACAATACCTTGCATCCGAAAGACTCTGCTTGCTTTTGCATTGTGCGGGAAAGCATATAACCGCTTACATCAGGCACTCCCGGATAGTTTGCAATTTTGTGAGTCAGAGACATTTGTCCGCCGGTAATACCTTCATTTAAAATCACTGTATTTATACCGGATCTTGACAAATAAATACCTGCCGTTAACCCCGCAGGACCTCCTCCTAAAATTATTACATCGTATTTATTTTCCATTTTTAACAAATTTAAAAAGCACCCTGCATATTGCAAAGTGCTTCTAACCCTCTAAAAATATTAATTATGAAAGTTGTTTATCCAATATTTCCGTTATCTGATCTCGCGTTTGAATACTGCTCACAGCCTTTACAACTTTCCCGTTTTTATAATAAACCGTAAAAGGCAGCCCCATAAAACCGGCACATTCAGGCAAGTTTCTTATTACTTTTGCATCAGGCAAATCAAATAACATATCATAAAACTTAATATGCGGATATTCATCTCTCAACTCTTCCATTTCTGCATAAACAGGAACACACATAGGTCCCATCCTGCCGCAACATATCATCACATTTTCATTTTTCTCAAGAATTTCATAATATTGAGCCTCACTTGAAATATGGTCTAAGTTTGTATCTAATGTCATGTCATTATAAATTTAAATTACACATATATTTATATCCGGATATTTAAATGCAAAAGTAAAAAGTAAGACCATACTAAAAAATAAATTTTTCAAAAAAAATAATATTCTGTATTCTTGTATTGAATCAACAAAATAAAATTATGCTGAAAATAGAGTGCGTTTTTACAAACCAAATAAAAGAGTTTCCTTTCGGTACCCGATTATCCGAAATAATAAAAGTAACAAAACCTGAATTAAAATATCCGGCTTTGGGAGCTTTGGTTGATAACGAAGTTCAGGAATTATCTTTCAGAATAATAAAGCCTCATAAAGTAGAATTTATTGACATAACACATCAAGACGGTATGAGAATGTATTTTCGTTCTCTCTATTTTGTCTTGATGAAAGCAGTTAAAGACCTTATACCGGATGCAGATTTAATGATTGAACACAGAGTGTCCAGAGGTTATTTTTGCGAAATAAAGGGTTTTAATTTAACCGAAAATAAAGAGTTAATCAGAAACATTAAAAAGCAAATGTTGAAAATAATAAAAGCAGATTATCCTTTTATTCGTAAAGACATTCTAAATTCTGAAGCTATAAAAATTTTTGAAACAAATAACCATCCGGAAAAAGCAAACTTATTTAAACAAAGTCCGGCACTATACACATCAATATACCAACTTGATAATATGCTGGATTATTTTTACGGATACTTAGTTCCTTCAACAGGATATTTAACCAAGTTTGACCTTATTCCGCTTTATGACGGAATGTTACTCAGGATTCCGCAAAAACAAAATCCCGAACAATTAGAACCTTTCGTAAAACAAGACAAAATGTTTGATGTTCTTGGCGAGCATAAACATTGGGTAAAAGCTATGAACACGGCAAATGTCGGAAGACTAAATGACAGAATAAATGAAGGTTACGGAGGTGAATTAATCAAAATATCTGAAGCTTTACACGAAAAAAAAATAGCAGAAATAGCAGAAAAAATAAAAGAACGTAAAAAAGACATAAAGCTTATTCTCATTGCCGGACCTTCATCATCCGGAAAAACGACTTTTTCTAAACGTCTCGCCGTTCAGCTTATAGTAACAGGCTTAAAACCTGTTCAAATTTCATTAGACAACTATTTTGTAAACAGAGAAAATACCCCGCTTGACGAAAACGGAGAATATGATTTTGAATCAATTGATGCTATTGACAGTAAAACATTTACAGAGAACATTAACGACCTGCAGGCAGGCAAAACAATAGAAATTCCTAAATTTGATTTTGAAACAGGAAGAAGATTTTACGACGGAACAAAATTATCCGCGAACGATGAAACAGTCATAATTGCTGAAGGAATACACGCATTAAACCCAAAACTTACTGAACACATAGCTCCTGAAACCAAATACAGAATTTACATATCTGCCCTCACACAAATAGGTATTGACGGGCATAACCGAATACCTACGACAGATAACAGGCTACTCAGAAGAATTATTCGCGACCACAAATACAGAGGATACAGTGCTTTTGAAACCCTGAAACGCTGGCCCAGCGTCAGAAGAGGAGAAGAACGAAATATTTTTCCGTATCAGGAGCAAGCTGACATTATGTTCAACTCTGCTCTGCTGTACGAACTTGCAGTTATTAAAAAATATGCCGAGCCGCTCCTCAAAAATATATGCCAAACAGAATACGAGTATGCCGAAGCCAGAAGATTACTGAAATTTTTATCTTATTTCAAAGACCTAAACGAAGAAGACGAAATCCCCCCCACTTCAATATTGAGAGAATTCTTAGGTAACAGTTCATTCCATTATTAGATTAAAAAATATGAATATCGTAGGTCTTACAGGCGGAATAGGAAGCGGAAAAACAATCGTGTCCGAAGTATTTAAAAGGCTGGGAATAGCTGTGTACAACTCTGATACTGAAGCTAAAAAGCTAATAAACTCCGACACTGACATTATCAACAAACTAAAAATGATATTCGGCTGCGGAATCTATGAAAATAATATACTTAACAGAAGAAAGTTAGCAGAAATAATATTCAATAATAAAAACAAGCTAAATACCGTAAATTCAATAGTACACCCTGCCGTAAAAAAGCATTTTAATCTCTGGGCAAAAAAACAAACATCTCCTTATATCATTAAAGAGACAGCAATACTGTTTGAGACAGGAATCAATAAAGATGTCAAAAAGGTTATATCCGTCATAAGCCCTCAGGAAATTCGGATAAACAGAATTTTGACAAGAGATAATATAAGCAAAAAAGACATAATACAACGTATTAATAATCAATCAACTGATGAATATAAAATAAAGCACTCCGACTTTATAATTTATAATGATGAAAAAAAATTAATACTGCCTCAAATATTAGATATACACGAAAAATTAACCGTTTTTTTCAAAAAGACATAACAATTATCCGATATCCTCGTTATTTACCAGCCAAAACATTAAAAAATTTTTGAAAAAAGAAATTACGTTTACTTTTGCACAAATTTTAAAACTATGGATTTAAGTAAAATTTTAGCTATTTCGGGAAGACCCGGGCTTTACAAACACGTTGCACAATCTAAAACAAGTGTCGTAGTAGAATCTTTAACCGACGGAAAACGTTCAAGTGCTTTTGCAGCGGAACAAATAAGTTCTTTAAATGACATTTCGGTTTTCACTACAGGCGAAGACATAAAACTGGAAGATGTTTTCAAAAAAATATACAAAAAAGAAACCGGTAAAAAAGCAATAAACCCCAACTCTCCGGCACAAGAACTGAAAAAATATTTCGCAGAAGCCGTACCTGAATACGACAAAGACAGAGTTTATGTTTCAGACATAAAAAAAATAATAAAATGGTATAATATATTGACTGATGCCAATCTGCTTGAGTTCAAAGATGAAGAAGAGAGTTCCGACAATAAAGAAAATACGGAAAAAAACAAAACCGAAGACAACAAAGATTAATTTATCTTAATTTTATTTAACTATTAAACCGATTAAGCGATTATCATAAAAAGGTAATCGCTTAATTGCTATTAAAAACATTGCCGAAAAATATCATAAACTAAAATAGAATTTTTAACTTTGTGTGTTCTAAACAACAAAAAAATTATGAATAATAAATATTCCGAACAGTTAAAAAAAGTATTATCATTCAGTAAAGAAGAAGCTGTAAGGCTCGGAAATGATTACATCAGTAACGAACATCTTTTCTTGGGCGTACTGAGAGAAGGGTCTTCAAATATTTTACAAATTATGGTAAGTTTTAACATCAATTTAAATACCGTAAAAAAATCAATCGAAAACAGAATAAAAGAACCTGACAGTTCCGTAGACCCGCAAACCGAAGAACTACCATTACTTAAATCTTCGGCAAGAACACTAAAACTTTTACTCTTCGAAACAAAAGATTTTAATGAAAAACTGGCTACCCCCGATCATTTAGTCCTTGCAATACTAAAAGAAGAAGAGAACCAAAACGGAATAATTTATCAAATACTTAAAGACAACGATTTAACATACGAAAAATTAAAAGACATTCTGATAAATACGGTAATTAACGAAGCTGATAATCCCGGCGATACCGAAGATAAAGACCCCGAAGAAGATGATGAATTTGAAGAAAGATTCAGTGAACAAAAAAGTAAAAAAACTCCGAAAACAGACAGCGACACACCTGTCCTCGACAATTTCGGAATTGACCTTACAAAAGCTGCCGCAGAAAACAAATTAGACCCCATAGTAGGAAGAGAAACAGAAATAGAACGACTTGTTCAGATACTAAGCCGAAGAAAAAAAAACAACCCTGTCTTAATAGGAGAACCCGGAGTCGGAAAATCTGCAATAGTTGAAGGACTTGCCATTCGCATAACCGAAAATAATGTCTCCCGAGTCCTTTTCAATAAGCGAATCGTTACTCTTGATTTAGCATCGGTAGTTGCAGGAACAAAATACAGAGGACAATTTGAAGAGCGTATGAAATCTATACTTAACGAACTTCAAGACAATCCCGATGTCATTTTATTTATCGATGAAATACATACAATAATAGGAGCAGGAGGAGCCAGCGGTTCTCTCGATGCATCAAATATGCTCAAACCCGCACTTGCAAGAGGCGAAATACAAACAATAGGAGCCACAACACTTAACGAATACAGGCAATATATAGAAAAAGACGGTGCACTGGAAAGACGCTTCCAAAAAATAATGGTTGATCCTACAACCGTTGAAGAAACCCGAGAAATTCTTAATAATATAAAAGAAAGATACGAAGACCATCACAATGTCTCATATACAGACGAAGCCCTTGATGCTTGTGTTAAACTGACAGACAGATACATAAGCGACAGGCATCTGCCCGATAAAGCAATTGACGCATTAGACGAAACAGGCTCAAGAGTACATATTATGAATCTTAAAGTTCCGGAGGAAATTTCTCAAATTGAAGAAAAAATCAAAGAACTTGAAACCGAAAAACAAAAAGCAATAAAAGACCAAGAATTTGAAAAAGCAGCAGGAATAAGAGATAACGAAAGAAGACTGAAAACAGAATTAGAAAAAGCAAAAGAAAAATGGACTGACAACCTCTCTCAACACAGAGAAATCGTTAACCGTTCCGATGTTGAAAAAGTCGTTGCAATGATGACGGGAATACCGGCTACAAGAATTGCAAAAGCGGAAAGCGTAAGACTTTTAGAAATGAAAAAACAACTTAAAGAAAAAGTTGTCGGACAAGATGAAGCCGTTGCAAAAATTGTAAAAGCAATCCAAAGAAACAGAGCAGGACTAAAAGACCCGAATAAACCCATCGGAACATTCATATTCCTCGGTCCTACAGGAGTAGGAAAAACACATTTGGCAAAAAAACTTACCGAATATCTGTTTGATACAGAAGAAGCTCTTATCAGAATTGATATGAGCGAATATATGGAAAAATTCTCTGTTTCGCGACTTATAGGAGCTCCTCCCGGATACGTCGGACATGAAGACGGCGGACAACTCACGGAAAAAGTGAGACGAAAACCCTATTCTGTTATTTTATTGGATGAAATAGAAAAAGCACATCCCGATATATTCCACCTGTTACTGCAGGTATTTGACGACGGGCAACTTACGGACAGTCTCGGACGAAGAGTAGACTTCAAAAATACCGTAATTATAATGACCTCAAACGTAGGTGCCAGAAACCTGTCAGATTTCGGCAAAGGAATCGGTTTTGCAGGAACTTCAGACGATGACGAACACAGCAAATCTGTTATTACAAAAGCCCTGAAACGAACATTCGCTCCTGAATTTATTAACAGAATCGACGATGTAATAGTATTTAACCCTCTTAAAAGAGAACATATATTCAAAATTATTGACATTGAACTCGCAGGACTTTACAGTCGTGTTAAAGCATTAGGATATAAACTTAAAATTACTGAAGAAGCCAAAGAATTTATTGCAGAAAAAGGACTTGACGTAAAATACGGAGCAAGACCTCTTAAAAGAGCAATTCAAAAATATATAGAAAACGAAATGGCTGAAGTAATTATAGAAGCTTCTCTTTCCGAAGGCGATGAAATAAAAGTAGGAATAGAAAAAAGCAAAGACGACAAAAACAACAAATCAATTAAAATTGAAATTATTAACAAAAAGAAAAAAGAGTAAAACATAATGAAGAGCGTAAAATATAAATTCCTGAAATACCTGAATTTTGATACACAATCAAATCCTGAATCAGATACAAATCCCAGCACAGTTAAACAATTTGAATTAGCTAAAGAATTAGAAAGAGAGCTGGAAAATTTAGGATTAAAAAATATAAAACTGACAGACAAATGCTACCTCTATGCAACCCTGCCGTCAAACTCAGACAAAAAATTACCGACAGTAGGCTTTATTGCACATATGGATACCGCACCGGATACAACAGCCGTAAACGTAAAGCCTCAAATAATTGAAAATTACGACGGAAAAGATATAATTCTAAACAAACAAGAAAATATAATTCTGTCCCCTAAAGACTTTCCCGAACTGAAAAAATACACAGGACAATCACTCATTACTACAGACGGAACAACACTGCTCGGTGCTGACGACAAAGCCGGTATTGCCGAAATTATGACAGCATTGGAACACCTTGCAAAACATCCGGAAATAAAACACGGAACCGTGAAAATTGCATTCACTCCGGATGAAGAAATAGGCAGAGGAGCCGATTTCTTTGACATAAACTTTTTTAATGCCGACTTTGCTTACACCGTTGACGGCGGAGAAATTGGAGAATTGGAATTTGAAAACTTTAATGCCGCAAGTCTTAACGTAACAATCAAAGGACGAAACGTTCACCCCGGAACGGCAAAAAACCAAATGATTAATTCAATTAATGTTGCCCATGAATTTCATTCAATGCTGCCGAACATAAAACGCCCCGAACATACTACAGGCTACGAAGGATTTTATCATCTTATGAAAACAGAAGGCACAGTTGACAATACAAAAATGTCCTACATAATAAGAGACCACGACAGACAAAAATTCGAAGATATGAAAAAACATGTAGCTGCCGTTGTCGACCTGCTTAATAAATCACATAACAGAGAAATTATTTCAGCAGAAATAAAAGATACATATTATAATATGCGAGAAAAAATTGAACCCGTTATGCACATAGTCGAAATTGCAAAACAAGCAATGACCGATGCCGAAATAAAACCTGTTATAAAACCCATCAGAGGCGGTACCGACGGCTCACGCCTTTCATATATGGGACTGCCCTGTCCGAATATTTTTACGGGCGGACACAACTTTCACGGAATCTATGAATACATTCCCGTTAACTCTATGATAAAAGCCGTTGAAGTAATTGTCAACATAATAAAGAACATTCATAACAAATAAAATATTTTCATATAAAATACTGAAAATAACTGCACTAATTTGAAATCTCAATAACAAAAAAATGGCAATAATAGATAAAATTCTCGGTACCATTCTCGGAAATAAATCCGAAAAAGATATAAAAAAAATCAAACCCGTTGTTAATGCAATTAATGAAGAATTTGAAAAACTCAAAAAATTATCTGCCGATGAGCTAAGAAAAAAAACAAGCAAATTGCGTGAAGAAATTCGCGACTATTTTAAAGAAGAACAAGCAGAAATAGACTCTCTGAAACAAGATATAGAAGACGAAAAATTCGACCTTACGGAAAGAGAAGAAGTTTATAACAAAATAGATAAACTCGAAGAAACAATAGATAATAAAATAGAGAAAAAATTAAATCAGCTCCTTCCGCTTGCATTTGCCGTTATTAAAGAAACTGCAC
>JALSMF010000229.1 GCA_026987795.1 Bacteroidales bacterium | reverse complement strand
GTAACAGCAACAGATTACGACCGTGAATTAGCTGCAAAAAGAGACGACATTGAAATAAAAGGAGATAAAGCAATATACCATAATAAATGGATTGCAGGAGGCAATATGATAACATGGGATATGGTACATTACGATGTACAGCTCATAGGCGGAATTATTTTGCATCAAGGTAAAATAGCCGAAATGGCAACAGGCGAAGGAAAAACTCTCGTTGCAACATTACCCGTATTCCTTAACGCACTCACGGGAAGAGGTGTTCATATGGTTACCGTAAACGACTACCTCGCAAAAAGAGATGCCGAATGGATGGGAACATTATACGAATTTCACGGTATGCGTGTTGATTGTATAGACAAACACCAACCAAACTCAGAAGCAAGAAGAAACGCATACAGAGCAGACGTAACATTCGGAACAAATAACGAATTCGGATTTGATTACCTCAGAGACAATATGGCTCTCAGCCCGGAAGACCTCGTTCAAAGAAGACACAACTACGCAATTGTAGATGAAGTAGACTCAGTTCTTATTGACGATGCAAGAACACCGCTTATAATATCCGGAGCCGTACAAGACAGAGGTCAGTCAAAAGATGAAGAACTCTTCAAAGAACTTAAACCAAAAGTAGTTCAACTATACAACAACCAAAAAAAATTAGTTACAAAACTTCTTTCAGACGCAAAAAAACTGTTAAAATCAGAAAATAAAAAAGACAGAGAGCAAGGTGCGATTTACCTGCTCAGAGCACACAAGGGACTGCCGAAAAACTCGGCAATAATCAAATTTCTGAGTGAAGAAGGAATGAAAACCCTTCTATTGAAAACAGAAAACATATACCTTGCCGAAAATGCAAAACGGATGCCCGAAATTACAGACGACCTTTATTTCATTATTGATGAGAAAAACAATTCTGTAGAACTTACAGACAAAGGTATAGACCTTATTTCAGCCGAAGTAGAAGATAAAGAATTTTATGTCCTGCCGGATATAGGCTCTGAAATAGCAGAAATTGAACAATCAGATTTAACAGAAAAAGAAAAATTAAAAGCAAAAGACGAACTTCTTGCAAATTACTCAACAAAAACAGTACGCGTCCATGCTATGAACCAGTTGCTCAAAGCCTATGCAATGTTTGAAAAAGATGTTGAATATGTTGTTATTGACAATCAGGTAAAAATAGTTGATGAACAGACAGGTCGTATTATGGAAGGACGACGATATTCAGACGGACTGCACCAGGCAATTGAGGCAAAAGAAAATGTAAAAGTAGAAGCATCTACACAAACTTATGCTACAGTTACACTGCAAAATTATTTTCGTATGTATCACAAGCTTGCAGGTATGACAGGAACGGCAGAAACCGAAGCAAAAGAATTTTGGGATATTTACGAACTTGATGTTACCGTTATACCCACAAATGTTCCGATAATAAGAGACGATAAAGACGATATGGTTTTTAAAACCAAACGTGAAAAATATAATGCCGTTATTTACGAAATAAACGATTTGGTAAAAGCCGGAAGACCGGTGCTTGTAGGAACAACTTCCGTAGAAATATCCGAACTTTTAAGCAAAATGCTTAAAATAAGAAAAATAGAACATAACGTCCTTAATGCAAAACTGCATAAAAGAGAAGCAGAAATTGTTGCACAAGCAGGGAAAAAAAGTGTTGTAACAATAGCAACGAATATGGCCGGTCGCGGAACTGACATAAAACTAACCGAAGAAGTAAAAAAAGCCGGAGGTTTAGCAATAGTAGGAACAGAACGACACGATTCACGACGTGTCGACCGACAATTAAGAGGACGTGCCGGACGACAAGGAGACCCGGGATCATCACAATTCTTCGTTTCTCTCGAAGATGACCTTATGAGAATGTTCGGCTCTGACAGAATTGCAAAACTTATGGACAGAATGGGTTTAAAAGAAGGTGAAGTTATCCAACACCCTATGATTTCAAAATCAATTGAAAGAGCCCAACGAAAAGTTGAAGAAAATAACTTCGGAATACGTAAACGACTTATTGAATATGACGATGTAATGAACTCTCAACGTGAGGTTGTTTACAAATTAAGACGACACGCTCTTTACGGAGAAAGACTCGGTGCAGATTTGGCAAATATGATTTACGATACCTGCAGCAGCGTGGTAAACAATAATTACGGTTTTGATTATGAAGACTTTAAAATGGACCTGTTCAGAACACTTGCCGTAGAATCTCCGATTAACGAAGAAGAATTCAGAGAACTGAAACCGAACGAACTGACAGACAAAATATTTAAAATCGTAATTCAAGATTACAAACGAAGAAAAGAAAACATTATAGAACAAGCATTTCCCGTCATAAAAAACGTATACGAAACAATGTCGGGACAATATAAGAACATAGATGTTCCGATAACTGACGGCATTAATGTTTATCACATTATCGTCAATCTCGAAAAAGCATACAATACAAAAGGTAAAGAAGTTGCTACGGAATTTGAAAAGCAAATAGTTCTCTCTACAATAGATGCATCATGGAAAGAACACCTGAGAGAAATGGACGATTTAAAACAATCAGTTCAAAATGCTTCATACGAACAAAAAGACCCTCTTTTGATATACAAATTCGAATCATACGAATTGTTTAAAAACATGCTTGACAACAATAACAGAGCTGTTGTTAATGCACTTTTAAAAGCAAAATTATTTACACAAGACCCCGGAAATATTCAACAAGGACGTATTCAAAAACTTGATTTAAGTAAATATGATACAGAAAAAGAGGAATTTGAAGGGCAAAGGTCAGGGCAAGGACAAGGTCAGCAAAATAAAAAAATTCAACCCGTAAGAGTTGAGAAAAAAATAGGAAGAAATGATATTGTAAAAGTAAAATACAAAGACGGTAAAATTGTTGAAGGAAAATACAAAAAATTATTAATTGACATAGAAAACGGAGAAGCGGTTTTGATTAAGTAATTTTTTATGACAATGAAAAAAATAAGTTCCGGTATAATATACGCATTAGCACTTACAGGCATAATAACTCTGTTTGTCTTTGCAAAAAAATATTATTCTGCAACTGAAAAATATAACAACCTGATAGACAGCACATACTCTGTATACGCCTTGCCCTTACCGGATACTATAAACTTTGCCGGCGAAAAAGTTCCGCTGGAAAACTTTGACGTAAGAGAATCTCTTGATAAAGAGATACATAAAATAACATATTGGCATTCAGAAACTTTTTTATACCTGAAACGTGCTCACCGCTATTTTCCCGAAATTGAAAAAATTCTTAAAAAAAACGGTATCCCGGAAGATTTTAAATACCTTCCCGTAGCCGAAAGCGGTTTGTCAAATACAGTTTCGCCTGCCGGAGCCGCAGGTTTTTGGCAAATAATGAAAAGAACCGGACAAAGCTACGGACTTGAAATAAACAAAGAAGTTGACGAACGCTACCATTTTGAAAAATCTGCCGAAACCGCATGCAAATACCTGAAAGATGCTTACAAAAAATATAAAAACTGGGCTTTGGTTGCGGCATCTTACAACACAGGTCAAGGAAACTTAGACAAACAACTTAAAAGGCAAAATGCCTCTTCATACTACGATTTGTTACTAAACACTGAGACATCACGCTATGTTTACAGAATTATTGCTTTCAAAATTATAATGGAAAACCCTCAGAAATACGGTTTTAAATTTCGTAAACGCGATTTATACCCTGTAATTCCTTACAAAGAAATTACAATAGATACTGCCGTTACCGATTTCTCAAAATTTGCAGAAGATTTTAATACTAATTATAAAATACTTAAATACTTAAACCCTTGGTTGCGAGACAGTTTTCTGACAAATAAATACAAGAAAAAATACACGATAAAAATTCCGCTCGAAGGGAGCAGAAATAAAAACTATACAGCCGACTTACAAAACCCTGACAGTATAATAAACACTATAAACTTCTGAAAGTAAATGGATAATCATAAAGCCGCATTTGTAAATATAATAGGAAATCCTAACGTGGGGAAATCCACTTTGATGAATGAATTTGTAGGAGAAAGGCTGTCTGTCGTAACATCAAAATCACAAACAACACGCCGTAACATTAAAGGAATAGTTAACGGCAGCAACTTCCAACTCGTATTTTCCGATACACCGGGAATTTTAAAACCGCATTACAAACTTCAGGAATCAATGCGTAACTTTTCCGAATCAGCACTTATTGATGCCGACATAATTCTCTATGTAACTGATGTTTACGAAAAAGAAGAAAAAAATATCGACTTTATTGAAAAAGTAAGAAAAACAAAAGTTCCCACTCTTCTTATATTAAATAAAATAGACCTGTCGAACCAAGAAGACATAATAAAACTCGTTAAAAAATGGGAAAAAATATTACCCGATGCAGAAATATTTCCGACGTCTGCAACTAATAAATTTAATGTTCAGAATATATTTAACAGAATATTAGAACTTGCTCCCGAATCTCCTCCGTTTTTTCCGAAAGACCAACTTACGGATAAAAGCGAACGTTTTTTTGTTTCCGAAATAATCAGAGAAAAAATTCTGATGCGATATAAAAAGGAAATCCCCTACTCTGTCGAAGTTGAAGTTGAAGAATTTAAAGAAAGCGATGATATTATAAAAATCAGAAGTATAATTTACACAGAAAGAAAAACACAGAAAGGAATTATTATAGGACACCAAGGAAAAGCAATAAAATATGTCGGTATTGATGCCAGAAAAGAGATAGAAAAATTTTTCAAAAAAAAGGTATTTTTGGAACTTTACGTTAAAGTTGCGGAAAACTGGCGTTCCGATGAAAGCAAACTTAAACGTTTCGGTTATAAATAAAATTTATAAAACATTACAATAAAAAAAGCCCCGCAGAAAAACGGAGCTTTTATTTTTAATACAAAATTTGATTTATTAGACCAAACCCTGAGCAAGCATAGCATCTGCAACTTTAACAAAGCCGCCGATATTAGCTCCTTTAACATAATCGGTATAATCACCGTTTTTGCCGTATTTAACACAAGTTGAATGAATATCTTTCATTATTTGATGCAATTTGGCATCAACCTCTTCACGAGTCCAGCTTAATCGAATAGAATTTTGTGACATTTCTAAACCTGAAACTGCAACACCGCCGGCATTTGCAGCTTTTCCCGGAGCAAACAAAATTTTATTTTTTTGGAATACTTCAATTGCATCCGGCTCAGAAGGCATATTAGCACCTTCGGAAACAACAAAGCAACCGTTTTTAACTAAAATTTCAGCTTCTTCTTTGTCAATTTCATTTTGAGTAGCACAAGGAAGAGCAACATCACATTTAACACCCCAAGGACGTTTGCCTTCGTGATATTCGCAACCGTATTTATCGGCATATTCCTTAATTCTTCCTCTCTTAACATTTTTAAGCTCAAGAACAAAAGCAAGTTTTTCTTCGTCAATACCGTCAGGGTCATAAATATATCCTTTAGAGTCGGACAAAGTTACAACTTTAGCTCCGAGTTGAATACATTTTTCGGTTGCATATTGTGCAACATTACCCGAACCTGAAACAGTAACAGTTTTTCCTTTCATACTGTCACCTTTTGTTTTAAGCATTTCTTCCGCAAAATACACAGCACCGTATCCGGTAGCTTCAGGTCTTATAAGGCTTCCGCCCCACTCTAAACCTTTACCTGTAAGAACTCCCGTAAATTCATTACGCAAACGTTTGTATTGTCCGTACAAAAATCCGATTTCTCTTCCGCCTACTCCTATATCTCCTGCAGGGACATCAGTATCAGGACCTATATGTCGCTGAAGTTCCGTCATAAAACTTTGGCAAAAACGCATAACCTCCATATCAGATTTCCCTTTAGGGTCAAAATTAGACCCGCCTTTACCGCCGCCCATAGGTAAAGTTGTTAAACTGTTTTTAAAAACCTGCTCAAATGCCAAAAATTTTAATAACCCCAGATATACAGTAGGGTGAAAACGAAGACCTCCTTTATAAGGTCCTATCGCACTGTTCATTTCAACTCTGTAACCTTTATTTATCTGAATCTCACCGTTATCATCCATCCAAGGCACTCTAAACATAATA
>JALSMF010000228.1 GCA_026987795.1 Bacteroidales bacterium | reverse complement strand
GGTGTTCAGGATGTTCATATTATTGAAAACGAAAATAAGTATACGGTAAATCCGGATGTTGCGTTGGGAGCATCAAAATGGCTTTCTTTATACAAGTATAATTCTGAAAAGAATAATACCCTGCAAACAATAAAAATTCTTAGAAACAAAGGATACCGGATAATTGCCACAACACCGCATGTAAACGACGTAAATCTTGAAAATTTTGATATAACAAAAGGAAAGTTTGCTTTGATGTTTGGTTCTGAGCTTCCTGGTTTAAGCGATATTGCTCTTGAAAATGCCGATGCTTTTCTGAAAATTCCTATGTTCGGATTTACCGAAAGTTTTAATATTTCCGTATCGACAGCAATTGTTTTGCATCATTTAACATTAAAATTCAGACAATCAGACATTGACTTTAAAATAAATGATAACGAGCAAAGAGACATAATTTTAGAGTGGCTTAAAAGGAGTATAAAAAAATCTGATACGATTATAAGCGAATTCATTAAAAATAAATAAGAGCGATGTTGACAAACAGACAACTTTTTTTCAGGCACGTAGGGCAAACCTCTTGTGCACCCGTAGGATTAGAGATAGTGAAAGCCGAAGGAATTTATATGTATGACGATGAGGGCAGAAAATATATTGATTTGGTTTCGGGAGTTTCCGTAAGTAATGTCGGACACAGGCATCCTAAGGTAGTTGAAGCCGTTAAAAATCAGCTTGATAAATATATGCATCTTATGGTTTACGGCGAATATATACAAAGTCCGCAGGTTAAATTTGCAAAATTGCTTTCGGATAATCTTCCGGATAAACTTAACTCTGTTTACTTTGTAAATTCAGGCAGCGAAGCAATTGAAGGAGCGATGAAACTTGCAAAAAGATATACCGGAAGGTATGAGATAATTGCTTTTAAAAATGCTTACCACGGTAGCACGCACGGTGCTTTGAGCTTGATGAACAATGAAAATCTTACTCAGGCATTCAGACCGTTGATTCCGGCAATAAAATTTCTTGATTTTAATGATGTTTCACAATTAAGCCGGATAAGCGAAAAAACGGCAGGAGTTGTGATTGAGGCAATACAAGCTGAAGGCGGAATATTACCGGCAGATAATGTTTTTATGAAGCAGTTAAGAAAACGATGCCGTGAAACAGGAACTTTATTGATAATTGATGAAATACAGACAGGTTTTGGGCGAACAGGAAAGCTTTTTGCCTTTGAGCATTACAATATTGTGCCTGATATTATTGCAATTGCTAAAGGAATGGGAGGCGGAATGCCTACAGGGGCTTTTGTTTCCGACAAGGAAATAATGAATACTTTGACTTTTAATCCGATGCTCGGACATATAACTACTTTCGGAGGTCATCCTGTTTCGGCAGCGGGAGCTTTGGCAAATTTAGAGATTATTACCGAAGAAAATCTGGCGGAAAAAGCAAACAGAAAAGGACAAATATACATTGATATTTTAACGAAACATCCGAAAGTAAAGTCTGTAAGAGGGAAAGGTTTATTTTTGGCTTTTGAGCTTGAAGGGCAGGGCAGTGTTGAAAAAGTTATTAGCAAAGGTGTTGAAATCGGGTTTATAAGTGATGCTTTTTTGTTTGACAACAAGCGTTTCAGAATTGCACCTCCTCTTACAATTACCGATGAGGAAATTTTATTGTCAGCTGAATTAGTAATAAAAGCTCTTGATACAATATAAAAAGCTGCCGAAAACTTGTATCGGCAGCTTGTAACGTTTTCCGGAAACTTGATTTTACCAAGCTCCGCATCTTCCGTAACCTCTTCCTCCGCCGTAACCTGCTCCGAAACCTCGACCTCTGCACTTTCCGTAACCTGCTCCGTAACCTCGTCCGCCTCTGTTGTTGTCAAAATAAACTCGTTGGTCTGCGGTTAAAATCTTTCTTACATTTTGAAAATGTTGCTCTCTGTCTTTTTGCATATCCGTTCTTATTTTGCTCATTTCGTCAATAGTTCTGTTTACGGCTTTCATGTCAACATTTTCGGAAGTTCTCAGAGTTTGCAGTTTAACTCTTTTTTCTGCAAGTCGGTTTCTGTAATTTTGCATTTTTTTTAAATGCGCCGTTCTTAAGCTTGTAATTTCATTTTTTTGGTCTGCCGTAAGGTCGGGTATGTTGTTACAATAGTATCCGGGACCGTATCCTTGTCCGTTTCCCCACCCGTAACCTCTTTGAGCGTTAGCATTACCGCTTGGTATTAATACGATTGCAAGCACTAAAATTCCTAATGTTTTTAAACCTAATCGTTTCATTTTTCTTTAATTTTAAATGTTAGATAATTATATTAGTTTGATTTACGTAAATTCATATTTTGAAAATTTTGCGGATGCTTTTTAGGCATTTTTATTTCAGCATTTTTATTCATCATCGAATTAAAAATTTGATATAATTTTTCTTTTTGGTCATCGTTGCAGACATTTTTCATATCAAGATAATATTCAAATGTTAAATGTTTAAGTTCCGTATGCAGATTTCCTATTTCTTTTGCAAGTTTATGCAGATATACCGTATCTGAGTTTTCTTTTTTCAGTTCTGTAAGCATATCATTTCTCAGTATTTGCATTTTTTGAGTTATATTATTTGCTTTATAGTGAAAATTTCGTCTGAAAGTTCGGAATTGTTGGTGTTGTTCATTACTAAGATTTAACTCCTCTCTGAAAAACCTGCCTAAGCGGGTGTCCGGAACATCAATTTTATTTGTTGTTTCTTCATTACAGTCTGTCGCTTGCTGAAAATAGTTATGGTATATAATTGTTCCTACAGTTGAAATATTTGTAACGGCAAGTATTATAATTACCCAAATAAGTATTTTGTTATTTGATTTCATAATCAGTTATTTAATAAAAAAGCTTCTATTTTTTCCTGTTCAAAGTCGTTTAAATAAAATTCGGTTGTTTGTGATATGACATTTTGATTATTCTGTTTTGTTTCATACATACTTCCCAATTTTATTCCTCCCGCTACTCCGAGAATTAACAAAAAAGATAAAAAAACAGGTTGTAAAACACGATTTAAACTAAAATTATAAAATTTTTCCCTGCTTTTGCGTCTTTCCAATTCTTGTTTTATCCTTGTGTATAAAAACGGATTCGGTTCCGGAGTTTTTCTTTCTCCGATTAATTTTAATGTTGTTTTCAATTCATAATACAAAGCGGAACATTTTTTACAACTTTTTAAATGAGCTTGTATTTCTTCGTGCTCGCTTTTACTTGTTTCATTATCTATGTAAAATATTAACTTTTTATTTACGCTTTTGCAGTTCATTTTTATTTCTTTTACAGGTTTGACACAAAACTTTACTGAAACTTTTGCTTTTTTTCGCATAATTTCAGAACTTTTTTTTGCACGTTAATTTTTGCCCTGTGTATAAGTCCTTCTACGGAAGATACGGAAAGATTCATTACCTCAGCTATTTGTTTGTAAGATAAATTTTCGTATTTATTTAATACAAAGGCTGTTTTTTGTCTTTGTGAGAGAGAGTCTATTGCTGTTTGCAGATTTTTTCTTCTTTTATTATCTGTTTCCGAACCGTAGGAGTCATAATCCGAATCGTCGGCAATTTGAAGCTCATCATTTTTATCATTACCAAAAAATGACTCAATGCTTCTGAAAATATTTCTTTTTTTATTATCCCTTATATAATTCAGCGATTTATTTACGGCAATTCTGTAAAGCCAGGTAGATATTTTTGAGTTTTCGTTAAATTTATCGGCAGAAAGAAAAACACTTATAAAAACTTCTTGTGTAACATCTTCTGCATCGGTCTTATCATTCAGAAAGCTGTAACAAGTGTTTAAAACAAGTTTTTGATATTTGTTTATAAACTCTTTAAAGGCATCTTCATTGCCCGATTTTATATTTCTGATAAGGTCTTTTTCGTTCATTCGAAAAAAGTTTCTTGCTAAATATAATGTTAAGACACAACACAAGCAAAAAACTTTCGGAATTAATAAGTTTTTTTAAAATATATTATCAAAATACTGAAATACTTGAGCAAATGTTACGGCAGCAGTTTTTATTTTTGGTTTTTAATTACCGGCAGAAATTGCATTAGAGCACTTTTCCGTAAATATCAAAATCCTCGCAGGAGGTTATTTTAGTTTTGCGGATTTCTCCGATTTTAACTTGTTTGTTTTTTGTTATAAGCACTTCATTATCAACTTCGGGCGAATCAAATTCCGTTCTTCCGATATAGTAATCTTCGGTTTCTTTATCAATTATTACATTAAATATTTTTCCGACTTTTTCTTGATTTATTTCATACGAAATTTGTTGCTGAATTTCCATAATCTCATCTGCACGGGCTTGTTTTACCGCTTCCGGAACGTCGTCTTTGTAATTATCTCCGCCGTAAGTATTTTCTTCTTCCGAATAGGTAAAAACGCCGAGACGGTCAAAACGCATTTCTTTAACAAATGCTTTCAATTCTTCAAAATCTTTTTCGGTTTCGCCCGGATGCCCCACAAGCAAAGTTGTTCGAATAGCAATATCCGGAACTTCTTTTCTTATTGTATTTATTAAGCTGATTGTCAGTTTTTTATCATGTCTTCGTTTCATCTTTGCTAAAACATTATCGCTGATGTGCTGAAACGGAATATCCAGATATTTTGCAACATTTTGTTTCTCTCGCATAACTTTTAAAATGTCATAGGGAAAATTTGCGGGATAGGCATAGTGCAAGCGAATAATTTCAATTCCTTCAATTTCCGAGAGTTTTTCGACAAGTTCCGGGAGTTTTTGTTTTTTGTAAATGTCAATTCCGTAATAAGACAAATCTTGTGCAATTAAAATTAATTCTTTAACACCTTTTTCGGCAAGGTTTTTTGCCTGGCTCAAAAGCAATTCAACAGGAACGGAGATGTGTTTCCCTCTGATGAGCGGAATGGCACAAAAAGCACAAGTTCGGTTGCAACCTTCTGAAATTTTAAGGTATGCAAAATGACTTGGTGTTGAAATAACTCTTTCTCCGAGCAGTTCTTTTTTGTAATCAATTTTAAGTTGTTCGACAATTTTCTGCATATCGTTTACACCGAAAAATCGGTCGACTTCGCTCATGTCTTTCTCTAATTCTTTTTTATATCTTTCTGATAAGCAGCCTATAACGTATAGATTTTCAATTTTTCCTTCAACCTTTGCTTGTGCAAACTCGAGGATTGTATTTACGGACTCTTCTTTTGCATCGTTTATGAAACCGCAGGTGTTTATTATTACCGTATCGGCATCAAAGTTAAATTCATCAAAAGTAAACTCAATATTATTATCGTTGATTTGAGTGGCTATGTTTTCGCTGTCAACAAGGTTTTTTGAGCAACCGAGTGTTATTATATTTATTTTGGGCATTTGTTTTTTTTGGAACTGCAAAGTTAAGAGTTTTATTGATATTTTATAACTTTTGGTGTATTTCAATTCTTTCGTAAAATGCCGAATTCTAAACAGAACAAAGTTGCAAATACAGGTTTCATAACATTCATATCTGCATTTAAATCAATACCTATTGCAAAAAACCTAAACGGAATAAATCGGAAGCCTACTCGCAATGGGATATTGATATTAACATAGTTTATTTTTTCATAATATTTTGTAGAGAAAAGGAAATCATTTGTTACTTTTAAAAACTCACCTCTTGTCTCTCCCCAAATAGCACCTATACCACCCTGATACTGCAAACGAATATTTTTAAAATCATTGTATTTGCCAAATGTCAAATTTCCGTAATTATAATTTTCATCAGGACTTACAGAGAAATTAAATTCTTCTTCGTAGTAGTATGATACTGAAAGAACATATTGACTTTTGAAATAATTAATTTTAACTCCGAGAAAAATAGGTATAAGGTCTTTTGAAACAAAATCATATCCATATTTCGGGCTAATCGAAAATCCTGTAAATTTTTCTTGTTTTGTTACTGTTTGTGAAGAAGAAAAATTTGAAATTATTATCAATAGCATTATAATAATATTTTTTTTTCATAATATCTCGGTTTTTACTTTTTTTCTTTAATGTTTATTTAGGGAGTTTCGGGAAGTGTCAACTTTCTTATAATGAGCTTATTATAATGATTAAAAAATTAATGTCACCCCGTTTTGCATAAAGTATCGCTTATTTCGGGGTAATTATTTTTTGTTTTTACTTTTGTCTTGACACAAAAGTAACAAAAAGTCAAGACTGACAAGAATTTTTGTAAATTTTTACAAAACACTTCACTAAACAAAATTAAAGTTTCGGTGTTTATTTATATAAATTTTAGTATATTGTAATTCGCTGTTTTATAGAAAAATGAAAGCCGAAATCAATTTTGTTTTTAACGTTTCGTATTTTGAAAATTTATCAAAAATTCTTGTAGGTCTCTTCGGCAGTTTGTAAAATTCTTTATTTCCTGAAAGTCCCTAATTAAACAAAGAATCTACAAATCTATCTTTATTAAAAATTTGCAAATCTTCTTTTTGTTCACCCACGCCGATGTATTTTACGGGAATTTTAAACTGATCGGAGATACCTATAACCACACCGCCTTTTGCAGTTCCGTCTAACTTGGTAACGGCAAGAGCGTTTACTTCTGTTGCTTTTGTAAATTGTTTTGCTTGCTCAAAGGCATTTTGCCCTGTAGAGCCGTCAAGAACAAGCAAAATTTCGTGCGGTGCATCCGGAATTATTTTTTGCATCACACGCTTTACTTTTGTAAGTTCATTCATTAAACTTATTTTATTATGTAACCTGCCTGCCGTATCAATTATGACAATATCAATATTATTTGCTTTTGCGGAATTAAGCGTATCAAAAGCAACGGAAGCCGGGTCGGCACCTGTTTTTTGTTTAATTATCGGGACATCAATGCGTTTAGCCCAAATTTCTAATTGTTCAACGGCAGCGGCACGAAAAGTATCGGCAGCACCGAGAATTACTTTTTTTCCTTCATTTTTAAATTTCCAGGCTAATTTTCCGATTGTTGTTGTTTTTCCGACACCGTTAACACCTACAACCATAATCACATACGGATTTTTGCTTTTTGCTTCCCAATTATACTCACCTGTATTTACTTCATTTTCAGATAACAAAGCGGAAATTTCTTCTTTTAAAAGTTTGTTAAGTTCCTGCAGTCCGAAAAATTTATCTTTTGCTGCTCGATTTTCAAGTCGCTCTATAATTTTAACGGTTGTGTCAACTCCTACATCGGAACTTATTAAAATTTCTTCTAAATTATCAAGGAAATCATCGTTAATTTTTGATTTTCCGGCAACGGCACGTGACAGCTTTTTAAATATACTTTCTTTTGTTTTTTCAAGTCCGCTTTGCAGATTATTTTTTTCGGATTTTTTTTTGAATAATGCCATATTCGGGGAAGTTGAGTTTGTGCGTAAATATATAAAAAATGCTTTTCTCCCCAAAAGGAAAAAAGCAATAATTTTTTAATAAACAGTATCGAATTTAACGACAGTTATTTTTTTGCAAAAAAATCTTTAACTTTATCGTTATGAACCATCTCTTCTTTAAAAGTATAGGCTCCTGTTTTCGGAGATTTTACCATTTTTATAACTTTGGTATAAACTTTACCTTCTCCTTTTTGAAGTGTTGCAACAACTTTCTTTGCCATAGCTCAATTATTTAATTTCTTTATGAATAGTATATTTTCTAAGGATGGGATTGTATTTTTTCAGCTCCATCCTGCCCGTTGTATTTTTTCTGTTTTTTGTGGTAATATATCTTGACGTTCCGGGCATACCGCTGTTTTTATGCTCGGTGCATTCTAATATTACTTGTATTCTGTCGCCTTTTTTCTTTGCCATTTTATCGTAATTTTAGCCGTTAGTATTTTGTAATGTATCCTTTTTCCGCAGCATCTTTTAATGCTTTGCTTAATCCTTTTTTATTTATTATCTTCATCCCTTTTGCTGAAACTTTTAAAGATATCCAGCGGTCTTCTTCTTCCAGATAGTATTTTTTTACGAACAGATTAGGTTTAAATGTTCTTTTAGTTTTTTTATGTGAATGTGATACATTGTTTCCTGAAATCACTCTCTTCCCTGTTATTTGACAAACTCTTGACATTTTATTTTGTATTTGAATGAAAAACCTTTTTTATTTCGGACTGCAAAGAAAATGATTTTATTCGTAATATTCAAAAAAATAATATAATAAATTTTTACAAATACAGAAAATCATAATAATATTTAGATTTTGCACTCTTAAATTTATCTTATTTTAGTTTTATATGCTATCTTTTTATATTTTTGTTTAAAATTATATGTGAGTATTATGCAAAAGTTTGCTTTCAGTAAATTAAAGACGAGTTTATATATTTTTATATCTGTTATTTTAATCGGAACGGTTATTCTGTTGTTTTATTTTCTGAGAAATGCTGAAAAACAAATTGAAATATCAAGTTTCGGAGAAAAGTTAGGAATATTATATTCAGAATCGGGAATGCTGAAGCTGTCGCTAAAAGATTTTACGGAGAATGAACACGGTAACGACTTTTATACGCATAAAAAAGATACATACACAGATAATGTGTATTTTTATTTGGCAAAGTGTAAAAAAAGAACAAATGAATTGCTTGCCGAATCTTCTGATTTTTCTTTTGAAGTAACGAGTTTGCTGAATGAAAATATTAGCTTGATTAATGATTTTGAGGATTATTTTAAAATTCTGGTTGAAAATACAGTTAAAACAGGAAATGAGAGCTACGGTTATACTGAACATATTATTAAGACAGAAGAAAAAATTAATAAAATTTCAGATGAATATTCTTCAATATCCGAAAGATTTGAGAGGCTTAAATCTTTGAAAACAGATTTGTTATATAAGGGTGATGCTGAAAGCGAAGAGGAATTTATTAAAAATAAGAATGATTTTTTAAGATTCATAAGACAAAACAAAAATATATTCGGTGATGTCGCAGAAAAACAGATTGTAATTGATAATTCTGCAGATTGGATTAATACGGTTTTATCTGTTCATGAATTGCAAAAGCATAACGGAAATAAGTTTTATCCCGGATTAAAGAATGATTTGATTGAGATAACGGAAGTTGTTCAAAAGAATGTTAATGATGCGAATACAGTTATTAGTTCTTACGGTAAAGAGAAATTTGAAGATTTCAGATTGCTTTTTGTCATATTACTTTCCGGCTTTGCTTTATTGTTGACTTTTATAGTTGTTTCGGCGTACATACTTTTTAAAAAAGAATTACTGAACCTGAAAAAAAATATCGAGAAGTTAAATGTGTTTGATAAAGCTGAGACAGCAGATGAGATTGAAGATCTTTTCGTAATGACAAAAAAACTAAGAAAAGATTATAAAATAAAAACTGACTTTGTAACAGAGATTAAGCACGGGAAAGGCGATGAAGTATCTCCTGATTTTAAAGAAAAAGACAAACTCGGAAATGCTTTAATTGAGTTGAAGCAACAGTTAAAAAAGAGAGAAAGAGAGGTAATGCAAAAAGATAAAGAAAGAAATGTTGCCGATAAATACAGAGATGCAACTTTAAGGTTCGGAAAAATTATAAGACAGAATTTCGGAGATGTTGAAGCGTTAACATTTAATTTGCTTACGGAACTTGTAAGATTTCTGGGTGCTGAAATAGGCGGAATTTATATAATTGACGGGAATACCGATGTTTTGAAACTTAAAACCTCATATGCCTATAACGAGAAGAAAATTATAAAAAAAGACATTAAAATCGGTGAAGGGCTGGTAGGCACCTGTGCTGCCGACAAGTCCTTGATTTATATTGACAGAATTGATGATGATTATATAAAAATAGTATCGGGTTTCGGACATACAAAGCCGAAAACTTTATTGCTGACACCTGTTTTTGCCGAAAATAAAATTTACGGTGTTATAGAGTTAGCCTCTTTAGGAGTTTTTACGGAAGATGATATTAAATTTACCGAAACAATATCGGAAGATTTAGCCTATACTTTATCCTATTTACTTAAAAAAACTAATTAAAAAGATTGTCAACCCAGTTTTTCCCTTTTTCTTGAATAAAGTTGTTATCTGAATTTTCAGATTCTGACAATTCCTCATTTCCGTAAATAAGATTATGAAACTCTTTCATCACCGTTAAAATTCGAGGACCCCATATTTGTTCAAAATTTGTTTTACAGTCAAAAATTGCGTTAAGAATAACATCTTCATTTGCAATGCTGTATAATTTTGTAAAATCTTTTAAATCTTGGTATGTATCTGTCAGGCATTCCGACATACTTACTTCAATCGGAGTTTCCGGATTTGCAGGCTCTCTTATTTCTGCGTAAATTTCAAATTGCCCGAGTTTTTTACTTATTTCCGAATCTATATAATGCCAGTCTGCTTCAGTAATAAAAGTTTCTGAAGGTAAAGGGTCTCTTATTTCAGGTTTCGGCAATTTCAGTGCCTTAAGGTGAAGCAAAGAACTTATTTTATATGTTGTTTCAACAAATTCTTTCAAAGAAAAACTGTTTAAATTTTCAAGCACTTTGCAGTATTCGTTAGCTATTGTAACAAATTCAATGGTTTCTGCCGAATAAATAATGCTGTCTGAAAGACTGTTTTGTTCGTCCATTTTATATAATTTCTTTAAAATATCAAGTTGTAAAATATTTGTATTATACCTGCAACTTACCTCTTTCCGCTTCGCTTTACATTCTTTTTGTTGCGTTTACGTTTTTTTGACGGGCTTCCTGAATTTACCTTTATGTTTTTCTCTTTTTTTTCATGAAACGCACCGCCTGATTGCGGAATTTTAGTCTTTAAGTAATTTTTATCATAAAGAACATCTTTCTCCTCTTCTGTTAAAACAGTTGATATTTTCAAATCTTCGGGCAAAGGTTCAATCCTTATATTTTTTTTCATTAAATGTTCAATCTGCACTTGCAAATCCTCTTCTTTTTCAGCAATAAAACTAATTGCTTTCCCGGGTTTGTCTGCTCGCCCGGTTCGTCCTGTTCTGTGTATATAGTCGCCCGGTATTTCAGGCAGGCTAAAATTTATTACGTGCGAAACATCACTTATATCCAGTCCTCTGGCAACAATATCCGTTGCAATAAGTATTCTTGTTTTACTGTCATGAAAACTTTTTAATGTTCTTATTCTGTAATTCTGAGATTTGTTGGAATGCAGAACAGCTGCTTCTTCTTTAAATTCCGGAAGAAGTTTTTCGTATAATCTGTCAGCATTTTTTTTCCCGGAAACAAAAATCAAAACTTTTTCTAAGTTACTGTCTCTAAGAAGCAGATTAAGTAAATTTATTTTTGTATTATAGTTGGGAATATGATATGCCGTTTGGATAATTTTGTCAATAGGAGTTCCGTGCGGTGCAATTTCTATTTTTACGGGAGAAATAAAAAAATCATTTATGAAATTTTCAACATCTTCCGTAAGGGTTGCCGAAAACATTAAATTCTGTCTTTTTTTCGGAAGAATTTCCAGAATACTTATCAATTGCGGACGAAATCCGAGATTCAGCATCTCATCAACTTCATCGATAATAACCTTTTGAATATTTTTAAGACGTAATAAACCCGTCATAGTTAAGTCATATAAACGTCCCGGTGTTGCAACCAAAATATCTAAGCCTGCATACACGACTTTCTTTTGTGTGTTAATGTTTGTGCCGCCGTAAATTCCGGTATAACGGACATTCATATATTTTGTCAACTTGTCAAGTTCATTTGTTACTTGCAATACAAGTTCACGGGTCGGTACCAAAATAAGAATACGCGGGTGTCTTTGTTCAGAATATTTTAATTGTCGAAGAACGGGCAGCAAATATGCAAAGGTTTTTCCCGTTCCGGTTTGAGCTACGCTCACTACGTCTTTTCCGGACATAATTACAGAGAACGTTTTTTCCTGTACCGGTGTAGGGTTTATAAATCCCAAATCCTCAATTGCATTAAGCAGGGGCTTGTTTAAATTTAATTCATCGAAAGTCATCAGAAGTTAAAAATTTCCGCAAAGATAGGATATTAGTTTAAAACACGTAAATAAATAAAAAAGCGATATCTAAGATACCGCTTTAAATGTTTTCACAACGGAATAATCCTTATTGTGAATTGCTTCATTTTGTACTCGCAAAGTTAATAAAAAAATTCAAAACTCAAATATCTTTTTGTAATTTTATGGTTTTAAGAATTTTACTTTGTAATTATGAAAAAAATATTAGGATTAGATTTAGGAACAACTTCAATAGGATGGGCTTATGTAAATGAAGCGGATAATGAAAGTGAGAAATCTTCAATAATAAAACTCGGAGTTAGAGTTATTCCTCTTACAACAGATGAAGAAACAGATTTTCAGAAGGGGAAAGCAATTTCAATAAATGCTGACAGAACTTTAAAGCGAGGAGCAAGACGAAATCTTAACCGTTATCAGTTAAGGCGTGATACTTTAATTGAGGTTCTAAAAAAAAAGAATATCATAAATGATGTAAATGTTTTAACAGAAAACGGAAAAAACACAACACATACATTATGGCAGTTAAGAGCAAAAGCCGCAAAAGAAAAAATAAGCAAAGACGATTTTGCAAAAGTTCTTTTAATGATTAATAAAAAAAGAGGTTATAAAAGTAGCAGAAAAGCAAAATCAGAAGAAGAAGGAACCGTAATTGACGGAATGGAGGTTGCAAAATATTTATATGAAAATAATTTAACTCCGGGACAATATGTCTATGAACTTTTAAAAAATGACAAAAAATATATTCCTGACTTTTACAGGTCTGATTTGCAGAATGAATTTAATAAGATTTGGAATTTTCAAAAACGATATTATCCTGAAATTTTATCAGATGAACTTAAAGAAAATTTAAAAGATAAAAACAAAGGGCAAACTTGGAAGATTTGTGAAAAACCGTTTAATATTAAAGGTGTAAAGTTGCAAGGGAAACCGAAAGAACAGAAGATGGAAAAATACAAACTAAGAACAAAAGCTTTATTAGAGCAACTTGATTTAGAATATTTAGCAATTGTTTTCCAAGAGATTAATAATCAAATAAATAATTCAAGCGGATATCTCGGAGCAATAAGCGACAGGAGTAAAGAGTTGTATTTCGGAAAACTAACTATTGGGGAATATTTGTATAATCAGTTAAAAGAAAATAAGCATACAAGATTAAAAAATCAAGTTTTTTATCGTCAGGATTATCTTGATGAATTTGAGCGAATTTGGGAGATACAAAAAGAATTTTATTCGGAATTAACAGATAATTTAAAGTCTGAAGTTCGAGATGTTATAATTTTTTATCAAAGAAGATTGAAATCACAAAAACACTTAATCAGTTTTTGTGAGTTTGAAAAAAGACATAGAGTGATACCTAAATCTTCGCCGTTATTTCAAGAATTCAGAATTTGGCAAAACTTGAATAATTTGATTATTACAGATAAAAAAACAAATGAAAAATATGAACTTGATATAGAATTAAAAAAAGAATTATTTAAAGAACTAAATATTAAAAGAGAATTAAAAGCCGTTGATGTTTTAAAAATTATCGGAAAAAAGTCGAAAGATTTTGAATTAAACTTTGGAATAATTCAAGGTAATCGTACAAATGCAGAATTATATAAAGTATATCAAAAAATATTAGAATTTGAAGGAGAGGACTATGATTTTAGAAAAATGAAATCAGATAAAATTAATGATATAGTGAGTACTAAATTTCTTGAAATAGGAATAAATACTGATATTTTATCTTTTGATGCTGAAAAAAAAGGAAACGATTTTGATAAACAGGCATTTATGCAACTTTGGCATATGCTGTATTCATTTGAAGGAGACAATTCTGTTTCAGGAAATGAAAAATTGATTAAAAAACTAAATCAAAAATTTGGTTTTAAAAAAGAATATGCAAAACTAATTGCAAGCATATCTTTACAGGCTGATTACGGAAATCTTTCGAGTAAAGCTATTCGTAAAATATTACCTTATCTAAGGGAAGGCAACAAATATGATGTTGCTTGTGCTTTTGCCGGATATAATCATTCCTCATCTCAAACAAAAGAACAAAATGAAAGTCGTGAATTGAAAAAACTTATGGAACTTTTGCCAAAAAATTCACTACGTAATCCGGTTGTAGAAAAAATATTAAATCAACTTGTAAACCTTGTAAATGCAATTATTGAAGATGAAGATTTAGGCAAACCCGATGAAATAAGAATAGAACTTGCCCGTGAACTCAAAAAAAGTGCAAAGGAAAGAGCAGAAATGACTTCAAATATCAATAAGGCAACAGCAAGGCATGAAAAAATAAGGAAACTATTACAAACAGAGTTTGGTATAAGCAAAGTTACAAGAAATGATATTATAAAATACAAACTTTGGGAAGAGTTAGAAAAAAACGGATATAAAACTCTATATACAAATACTTATATTCCTAAACATGAATTGTTTTCTAAGAAGTTTGATATTGAGCATATTATTCCGAAAACAAAACTGTTTGATGACAGTTTTTCGAATAAAACATTGTCTGTTAGGCAGGTAAATATTAAGAAAAGTAATGATACTGCTTATGATTTTATTAAAAATAAATATAGCAGTGATGAATTTGAAAATTATATTGCTCGCATAAAAATGATGTATAAAGAAAAAGCAATAAGTCGGGCAAAGTATAATAAACTTATGATGAAAAATACGGAAATTCCTGACGAATTTATTGACAGAGATTTAAGAAATTCACAATACATTGCAAAAAAAGCAAAACAAATGCTTGAAGAAGTTGTAAGAACTGTCAATACAACAACCGGAAAAATTACCGACAGGTTAAGGCGAGATTGGCAACTCGTAAATGTTATGAAAGAACTAAATCTTCCTAAATATGAAAAATTAGGGTTAGTTGAATTTATTGAAGGCAAAAACGGACAGCCGGAAAAAAGAATAAAAGGATGGACAAAGAGAAATGACCACAGACATCATGCAATGGATGCTCTTACAGTTGCTTTTACTTCTTACAGTCATGTTCAGTATTTAAATAATATGAGTGCCAGAAATAATGAAGCACATAAAAAATACCACACAGTTTACGGAATAGAAAAAAAATATTTATACAGAGATAAAAATAACAAACTTCTTTTTAAATCTCCGATGCCTATAGATGAATTCAGAAGAGAAACAAAAAAACATCTTGAAAATATTTTGGTTTCTTTTAAGGCAAAAAATAAAGTTGTAACAAGGAATAAAAACAAAATAAAAATTAAAGGCAAAGATAATTATAAAATACAAGAAGTTTTAACACCGAGAGGGCAGTTGCATAAAGAAACAGTTTACGGAAAAATTCAAAGATATGAAACAAAATTTGTCAAAATAGGAACAAAATTTGATTTGGAAATGATAAATAAAGTTGCTGAAAAGAAATACAGAGAAGCTCTTTTGAAAAGATTAAACGAATTTGACGGAAATCCTCAAAAAGCATTCGGCGGGAAAAATGCACCAAGTAAAAAACCTGTTTATATATCTGAAACAGAAGTTCTTCCTGAAAAGGTCAAAACTGTTTGGAAAGAAGATATTTATACTATAAGAAAAGATATTACACCGGATTTAAAAATTGACAAAATCATAGATGTTAAGATTAAAAACATTTTAAAACATAGATTAGAAAAGTTTGATAATAATGCAAAAGAAGCATTTTCAAATCTTGAAAAAAATCCTATTTGGCTTAATAAAGATAAAGGCATAAGCATTAAACGTGTTACTATAACAGGTGTTAGTAATGCAGAAGCATTACATTATAAAAAAGACCATAAAGGACAATTTATTTTAGACAAAAACGGAGATAAAATTCCTGTTGATTTTGTAAGTACAGGAAATAATCACCATGTAGCAATTTATAAGGATGAACAAGGAAACTTACAAGAAGAAGTTGTTTCATTTTATGAAGCCGTTCACAGAGTAAACCAAAAATTACCTGTAATAATGAAAAATCATCCTGAACATCCTGATTGGGTATTTCAATTTTCTATGAAGCAAAATGAATACTTTGTTTTTCCGTCTGACAATTTTGACCCGAATGAAATTGATTTACTAAATCCTGAAAATGCAAATTTAATTAGCCCGCACTTATTTAGAATGCAAAAATTTTCAAAAGTCACATATGGAAATTCCGCAGTAAGAGATTATGTCTTTAGGCATCATATGGAAACACAAATTGTTGATAAAAAAGAGACCAAAAATGTTACGTATATCGTTGCGAAGAGTTTGTCTAAATTAAAGGGAGTTGTTAAAGTTCGAATAAATCATCTTGGGAAAATAGTAGAAGTGGGAGAATATTAAAATAAAAATCAGAAAAATGCAATTCCAAAAAGGCTACATATTTCATGTTTATAATCAAGGAAATAACAGGCAAGAAATATTTTTTGACAGAGAAAATTACATCTTTTTCCTGCGAAAAATAAAAGC
>JALSMF010000227.1 GCA_026987795.1 Bacteroidales bacterium | reverse complement strand
AAACAAAAGAAAAACTTAAAATTAAAAACGGTGTTCAGGTTACTGATTTACAGTCAGGTAAACTTATGAGAGCCGGTGTCAGAACAGGATTTATAATTACTCACATTAATCGTAAAAAAGTTGATTCGCCGAAAGATATTCAGGATATTTTGAAAGATACACACGGAGGAGTTTACATTCAAGGGGTTTATCCCGACGGTGAAGTAGCTTATTACGCTTTCGGAATAGAATAAATAAAAAGGTGATTAGATAATAGTGAAGAAGAGAGGTTTTAAAGCCTCTCTTTTTTTATTCTTTTTTATTTTGCAGAAGAAAAGCCTATTTTTTTCGATTTTTCTCTTTTATTGTTTTTTGTATTTCATCCCATTGCTCGGGTTTAATAACTTCAAGCCAGTTAAACTCTCCTGCTCCGCCGAGCCATTCTCCTCCGTCAATGGTAACAACTTCGCCGGTTATATAAGCCGAAAAGTCAGAAATAAGATAAGTTGCCAAATTAGCAAGTTCAATATGCTCTCCTACTCTTTTAAGAGGTATTTTATTTATTAATTTTTTCTCAAAATCTGCTCCGGGAAATAACCTGTCCCAAGCTCCTTTGGTAGGAAACGGACCGGGAGCTACGGCGTTTAGGCGTATATTATATTTCCCCCATTCAGATGCCAATGAACGAGTAAGGTTTAAAACTCCCGCTTTTGCAATTGCCGAAGGAACAACAAAGCCGGAGCCTGTTGATGCATAGGTTGTTACAATATTCAAAACTGTTCCGGCTATTTTATTTTTAATCCAATATTTTCCGGCAGCAAGCGTAAAATTATAAGTGCCTTTCAAAACTATATCAACAATAGTATCAAATGCTTTATAAGAAAGGCGTTCTGTGGGACTGATAAAATTTCCGGCTGCATTATTAAGCAGCACATCAACCTGACCGAACTTTTTTATCGCTTCTTCCAAAACATTTTCATTTTCAAAGGGTTTTCTTACATCAGCCCTAACAGCAAGAACAGTATTACCTGTTTTTTCTGTTATTTCGTGTGCCGTTTTTTCTATTACTTCCGGTTTTCGGCTCGTAATAACAACATTTGCACCAAGTTCGGAGAATCTTTCAGACATTGACTTCCCCAAACCTGTCCCTCCGCCTGTTACTATTATTGTTTTCCCCTTTAATATATTATCTCTAAACATATCCGTTAATTATTTTTTAAGAAATTCTTTTAATATTTCAGATATTTCGTTCTTATCGGTTTTTACATAATTTATACCTGCATTTTCTAAGTCCTCTTTCATATGCTTCCCCACTCTTTTAACAAACAAAAAATCTACATCTCTTATCATATCAACAATCTCTTTATGAGAATGCCCGTTTCCGTGATGACGGTTATGTCCGTCTCCGTGCATACCGTGGTGATGCTCATCGTGATGATGTTTATGAGTATTTTTCAAAAACTCAATATTTATAATTTCAGAATCTGCCGTTTCATAAATTGCAAATTCTTTTGCCCTGCCCGTTCTTTCGGCAACGGTTTTTCTGTCATCTGTTGCAAATGCTATTTTCATATCTTAATTTTTTTACAAATTTATCTTTTCACTTCTAAAACTTCAAGACTTTTAATATTTTTTCCGTCAATTTCAAATCTTACAGCTGTTCTGACTTTATGGAAACCGGATTTTCCGTATGCTCCCGGATTAATGTGCAGCAAGTTCAGCTTATTATCATAAATCACTTTTAAAATATGCGAATGTCCGGAGATAAATAAATCGGGAGTTTCTTTTAATATCTCCGATTTTACCCGCTTATCATATCTCCCCGGATACCCTCCTATATGTGTTATAAAAACATCAACATCTTCAACTTTAAAACGATTATTTTCCGGGTAACGAATCCTTACATCTTGCCCGTCAATATTACCGAATACTGCTCTTACAGGTTTTAACATTTCTGTCTTTTCAATTACCGAAATGTCTCCTATGTCTCCGGCATGCCAAACCTCATCAACTTCCTTAAAAAAATCAAGTAATTTATCGTCAATATATCCGTGAGTATCCGAAAATAAACCTATTTTTTTCATTAAAAAACTTATTCCGAGTCCAAAAATAAAAATTATTTTAGTTTAAACTAATTTACTTTATATATTCAATATTCTGTTAAGTAAAATATTATCATACAATTATAATTATTTTTATAAAACCGTTTTCAAAGGTAAAAAACAGTTAAAACTAACTATTATTATCAATATTTCATTAAATAGGTAAAATTACTTACTTTTTATTATGATAAAAGATATAATTTTGAATTTGTTTTTATAAGTTATGCTCTTATGGCTCGAAATATTAATATAGCACTTTTTGAAAATGTCGAAAAAAACGCATATATAGTTGAACAACAGCTAAATAATATGCGGCAAAATTATACATTAGATATTTTTAAAACCAAACAAGACTTTATTAAAGCCCTGAAAAATTACA
>JALSMF010000226.1 GCA_026987795.1 Bacteroidales bacterium | reverse complement strand
GAATGTTAAAAAATACAGATAGGAAGATACAGGTGCTAATTTTCCGTTTTTTAACCTTCCGTTCCACCCTTTATCTGGGTTGTCTGTTTCAAAAATAATATCTCCGTAATGTCCGTATATTGTTAACTTGTAAGATTCTATGAAGGCAACTTTTGGTTTAAAAACCCTGTTTTCGATGTCATTACTTTTAGGATTAAAGGCATTTGGCAAAAAATAAGTTTCCTTTTGTTCGGCACAGCTTATATTTGATTTATTTCTGAAGTTTTCAGATTTTAAAATAACATAATAACAAAATTTTCCGGAAACGGCAGAGTTATAAAACTGATTTTCATAAATATTTTGAATGTCATCAATAAAACTGTGTGCTTGGGTTTCAGATAAATAGTTATAATCGGAGTTATTATTCGAACGATAAATAAAATAGTTTTGTTCGGAATACATATCTGCCCATTTAAGATTGTTTATGCGAGGAGTTTTATCTGATATTGCCTCGGTGTGTAAAATAATATTGCTGAAAGTATCGGAAATAAATATATTTTTATCGCAGTAATCTCTGCAGGTTATGAAATAATAATTAAGTTTTTCAGAATCAAAGTTATTGTCGGTAAGTTCCGGACTTATACTGTTATCTGCTTTTATACTGTCAATAATTGAGAAATTATTGTAAATTTTATTGTTTTTATATAAAACATATTTTTCTGTATCAGCATTTATATCCGGTGTAAACTTTATTGTAAAATTGTTATTCTCGTTTGCTTCCGCATAATCAAGTTTTAAATAAGTCGGAAAATTTATGCTTTGTGCATTAATTGTTTTAAAATTTGAAAATGACTCAATACCGTCTGTCCTCACAGCCTTAATATAAAACGTATATTCCGAATTGTAATGTAAATTGTTGTATTTGAGTACAGTATCTCCGTAATTTTTTTCTTGTATTTTCAGAAACAGTGATGAATTTTCTTTTGCATAAATTTCATAACGGGAAAAATTATTTCCCCAACCTATATAATTATTCCATGTTAATGTTATTTCGTTTGAACAATAATCGTATTCTCCCGTCAAAAATATTGTCTTGTGCTTAATGCTTGGTAAGCTGTAGGTTGTATCGCTTCCTGTAATTTTATATGCGGTTATTTCATAAATTTCTGATTGAATATCGGGGTTTGCCTCTCCGTAAACAGTTGAAACGTCTTCATAAACCGTAATTCCGGGATTATTTATAACTTCAACGGTATGCCATGTATTATCAGGAACGGCAGGATGTGAGCGAATAAATCGTTTTACGGCATATCCGTTAATTAAAGCGGGGTTTGTTACAGTCCAGCTGACAACAGGTTTTGATGTTACCGTATTTACAGATACATAATCTGTAACAGGAGATTCGGGCGACTGAGCAAAGGCTTCTCCCTGAAATAATAAATGCAGTAACGCAAATAATGAAAAGTATTTTAAATGTTTCAAATATGTTCGGTATTATAACAACGAATCAATAAGTCCTTGAGTAAAATCATCATCATCGTCATCTTCATACGGTATCATTTCTAAATCTATTTCAAGCATACTTGCATAATCATCTCCGGCTTCTTCTAAGTCTTCATCATATTCAGGATAAAACCATCTGATTTTTACTTCGTGACCGTCTTCGGCAATTTCTTCAAGTCGCAGCATAATCATCATTATTATCTTTGAAGATACGGTATTAAAATATGTAAGTTTAAAATCGAAAACAGTAACCGGTAAAGGATTTTTTGCATATTCATCTAACCAGTTAAAAACAGGCTCATAAAACTCAATAGCATCTTCAGGACAAGTTTTTCCTGATATCTCAAATCTTCCGGATTCTTTATCCAAGATAATACCGGGCAAATATCCTTCCGGTTTGTAACTTAATATATTCATAGAATAAGATTTAACCAAAGTAATTCTTTAATTGCAAATTTATAATTTTTTTAATAAAACCTGCAAGAGCGTTATTAAAATACTTTATCATTTAATTTTTTCTCCCGTAATTGCAGAAGATGCCAGCAAAGACGTAACAGAAACTCCTAACATACCGTGAAAGTTTATACTTTGTCCTGCCAAAAATAAGTTTTTAAATTTTGTATTTATCGGAATTATTGATTTCTCGGGACTGTTAAAATTATGAACAAGCCCGTATGACGAACCATACGGCGTGCCTGTAAAATCCCTGAATGTTAACGGAGTAGAAACATAATAATATTCTGTGTTTTTTTCAAAATCAGGTATTATACTGTTAACTGCATTGAAAAGTTTTCGGACTTTTTTCTGCACAAAAAACTTATAATCCTCACTTCTTTTTCCCGTCTTTGATTCTGTGTACTTCTCGTATTCCGAATAATTGTCATCTGTCATTAGTTTTACAACTCCGGCAAAATTACCGTTTTTTCCGGAAACAGGTGTATAAAACAAAACAGACTTACAGCCTTTTTCGGTTTTGAACTGTATTATTTTCGG
>JALSMF010000225.1 GCA_026987795.1 Bacteroidales bacterium | reverse complement strand
GGCACCTGTATTTGAAGGAAGCTGTCCGTCTGTTATTGAGAAAGCAACTGCTCGTAAATGGTCTGCTATAACACGCATAGCAACATCAACTTTTTTATCTTTACCGTATAATTTCCCGGATATTTTCTCGATTTTATTAATCAGAGTTTGAAAAATATCTGTATCGTAATTTGATTTTTTGCCTTGCACAACCATACAAAGCCGCTCAAAGCCCATTCCGGTATCTACGTGTTTTGCCGGAAGGTTTTCTAATTTGCCGTTACTTTTACGATTATATTGAATAAAAACAAGGTTCCAAATCTCAATTACTAAGGGATGATCTTTGTTGACGAGCTCTCTTCCGGGAATTTTCGCTTTTTCATCGTCATCCCTTAAATCTATATGTATTTCGGAACACGGACCGCACGGACCGCTTGCTCCCATTTCCCAAAAATTATCTTTTTTATTTCCGTATAAGATTCTGTCTTCAGGAAGAAAATTTCTCCAATATCCTTTAGCTTCTTCATCTGCACGGGTACCATCCTGTTCCGCCCCTTCAAATACTGTTGCATAAAGGTTATTTTTATCTATTTTCAAAACATCAGTCAGATATTCCCAAGCCCATTCTATTGCCTCTTTTTTGAAATAATCGCCGAAAGACCAGTTCCCCAGCATTTCAAACATTGTGTGGTGATAAGTGTCGTGTCCTACTTCTTCCAAATCGTTGTGTTTTCCGGAAACCCGCAAACATTTTTGTGTGTCTGCAATACGCTTTGCAAGGCTTTCAGCTTCGCCAAGAAATATTTCTTTAAACTGATTCATCCCGGCATTGGTAAACATTAAAGTAGGGTCATCTTTTATTACCATAGGTGCGGACGGCACTATTTTATGCTGTTTTGATTCGAAAAAATCAAGAAAAGATTGTCTTATTTCGCTTGAAGTCATCATTTGTTTTTAATTTTCTGCAAAAATGTAAAAATATCTTTAATTAAACAATATTGCAATAAAATCCTTATAAGCATATTCAATTGCAAAAATTATAATTATACATAAGACGAAATTATTTCTTATTTTTTTAATATATTTGAAAAAAACTCAAAATTGTGAAAGAAATAAAAGCTGAAAAAATTATTCACAAAAACGAAAAGCGAATAAAATTAACTTACAATTTCGACTCTGTTATTGATAATATCGTAAGACAAATTGAGGGTCGAAAATGGAGCAGAACACTTAAATCTTGGCATATACCCTACTCCGACACCGCTTACAAAAATCTGTCAAGGTTATGCAAGACGCATAACATTAAAATATTATACGGCAATAAAAAGAAAGTTCCTGAGCAGAAAAAAATAAACAAACAAATAAATAAAGATGTTTTTTTTGAAAGAGAAATTCAAACTGCATTATCAGAATTTCAGGCATTTATGACTGTAAAGCGTATGAGTTACAATACGATAAAGGCATATACAGGGGCTGTAAAAAAATTCCTCGAATACCATAAGGACAAAAAACCGAATGACATTACATTAGAAGATTTTAAAGATTTTAATAAAAATTATATTATAAAAAATAAACTTTCTGCTTCGTATCAGAACCAACTTATAAATGCATTAAAAACATTTTATAAAAAAATATTTAACAAAAGTTTTAATATTGAATTATTAGAAAGACCGATAAAACAAAAACACTTGCCGAATGTTTTTTCTCAAGAAGAAGTTAAAAGATTAATAAACAGCATTCAAAACATTAAGCACAAGTCGATTATAAGTTTGATATATTCTGCAGGATTAAGGCGAAGTGAGGTTATAAATTTAAAAATAACAGATATAGATTCAGAAAGAAAAATTATAAAGATTTCGGATTCTAAGGGTAACAAAGACAGATACGTTAACTTATCAGATAAAATTTTATTAATGCTGCGTACTTATTATAAAGAATATCGTCCTAAAATATGGATATTTGAGAGTCCGGACGGAAAACAATATTCAGCATCTTCAATTCGTAACATATTTGAAAAAGCTAAACTTAAATCAGGAATTAAAAAGAAAATAACCTTGCATGGTTTAAGGCACAGCTATGCTACGCATTTGCACGAGAAAGGTATAGATATCAGAGCGATACAAGAACTCTTGGGACATAACAGCATAAAAACTACTGAAATTTACACACATGTTTCAAAAAAACGTATTAATGATATAAAAAGTCCCTTTGATGATTTGGATATTTAAGAAATCATTTTTACTTTTATGAAAAATATATTTCCGGCAATCAAACTTTACATATATAACTAATATCTATGTTTTTAGTATATATTAGTTATAATATCTTAAAATTGACCGGACGTTATTAATAAGTTGGCAACAATTAAGGAAAAATGAGAAACTACGATAAACAATCAAAAACTATAATAATTTTAATATTTGTATTAATTGCGATTATATTTGGCTCATATTTTTTGAATTTTAGAAGTCAACAGCTTTCAATTTCCACAACTGATTGGGGTAATTT
>JALSMF010000224.1 GCA_026987795.1 Bacteroidales bacterium | reverse complement strand
CTGATTTGTGTACCAATATCTTTCATCAGGCGGTATATATTCGGGTTTCCAATTACTTGAATGGCTTAACCCGAAATTTAATAAAAAATTATGTTTTTTGTTATATTCATTTTCCTGTCCGAAAGAAAAGTATGTTGAAAGAATAAAAATTAAGATGATTGTTTTTTTCATTTTAAACCGATTTTAAGGTTAATACCAAATGAATAAAGATATGCGTTAATTTCGTTTTCTTTCGGTTTAAATAGAGGAAACAAATTTGTTTTAAATTGTAAACCCCATCCCCAATACATTTTATAGTTAAGGTCGTAATGTTTTCCGAGACTTAACATAAACCCTGCATTATTCATATTATAACCTCTTTTTTTTAAATAGGAAGAGAACTCTCTTTCGTCGTATCTCAGGAATTCTTCTTTTGTTTGCCCGAATATAGAATCTGGAACATTTCTGAATTTTATATTTGTAAAAAATAATCTTTGATAAATCAAGCCCGTTTTTAAAACTATTTTATTAAATGAATGTTCAAAAAACAAAGGTATTTCTATATAATTATAGGTATTATTTTGAGAAAAATTATCCGGAAAATTATAACTCTCGTCAAATATAAAGCTATTTCCTTTTACTGAATAAATTACACCACTCCCGACTCTGTTTTTTTCATTTATCGAATATCTTAAATTAACGCCGGCATCTATTAATATTGAAGGTCTGATAAATTCTTTTCCTAAAAAATCTACGGGGATTGCCAAAGATGCAACTTTCGACGTAAATTCAAGTTCATAGTTTAACTTACCGGTTTGTGCGTTTGTGTTTTCGGCAAATAATAAAAGAATGAATATAATTATAATTATTATTTTTTTCATGGTTATTTATTTTCAAGTTTCAAAATCCGTTCTTTTAAACGTTCATTTTCTTTATTAAGTTGTATTATATAAAGTGTAAGTTCTTCAATTTTTTGCATTTGAAGTTTCTGCATTTCGCCGAGGTCAAGTCCTTTTGTTTTTATTTGTTTTTCGTTCGGGATATTCGGTAAATGTTTGTTTTGCTTTATGTATGCTTCAAGTTCGTTTAAGGGTATAGGGATATAGGTTTTATTAAAAACAAAATCAGCCCAAGGATTTTCTTTTACAATTATTTTTTTACAAATAACTGTCCCTCCTACTTGTACGTTACCGTTATTTCTTAATGTAAAAATTTCTCTTCTTCCTTTAGTTTCGTCCCATGTAGAAAAATGTAAAATCCTCGGATTTGCATCTTGGCGATATTTGTATCTTCCCCAAATTAAATCGGTGTTTGACGATAAAGAATTTGCCGGTGCATCATTTACGACATCAAAGGCATCTTCACCGTTAAGATTTCGTATTAAACATCTTCCTTCTATTTGCAAATCGGCTGTCGGGTTATCCGTACCTATCCCGACATTTCCTGTATTATAATAAATATTATTGCCGTTTTGTTGCCATAATCCGGATACATTCGTCAGCCCCGAGCCATCGCCTACAAACTTTGCAGCGGTAAGCGTGCCGTCGCCGGAAAAAGTGAATTTGGTTACGGGTATTGTACTTTTGCCTATATTATCCGAAGCATAAGCAATATATTTAAAACTTAATTCCTTATTATCGTTTTCGATATCCCACTTATAATATTTATTACCCGGCGGCGTAGGTCCGGGTCCCGGCTCAATTGCTTTTGAATATCGAATTTCATTTACCAATCTGATTGTTGATTTTTCCGGATAACTGCCTATTGCATAATCATAAGAAGCATAAATATCTAATAATTTTGAAGGTGATTTTGTTCCTATCCCCACATTTCCGTTTTCTCTGTAAATATTTCCGTTACCGTCTTCCTGCCATAAATAGTTTAGGCTTGCATCGGTTATATAGCCGGCATCATTGTTCCACATGGATATATTTCCGGTTTTGTTGCTTAAACTGTCTTGCGAGTCGGCGGTTATATAGCCGGCATCGGCATGGTTTCCCCACAAGAAAGCGGTGTTCCAATCGGCGGTATCTTGTTCGGTAATTCCGGAAGACAGGTGAGCGGAAAACAGCGGGTCGGTTTCGGTAAAGTTTTGTGAGAAATTACAGGCGGCATTCCAATTTGCAGTATCGCTTTGTGTTATGTTACCGGCAATGGAATTGTTAAAATCGTTAACCGTAAGATAATCGTTTAATGTTGAATTAACGGTAATTTCTTTCCACGTTCCGTTGTCGTAAAAACTGAATGCCTGTAAATCGGTGTCGTAAACAAGCAGTCCGTTTGCGGGTGAACTTATTGTGTTTTTTCGACTTGTCGTAAGTCGAGGAATAAGCAAACCTCTGCTTGTATCATCAATTTGCATAATTGCAGAACCTTCCGGATTTTCGGTTCCGAGTGAAAGTTGTCCGTATTCGGTAAGGGTCATTACGGGAAACTGTTTTGTTGTATTTTTATAAACAAAATTCAAATTACTTTGATATACATTAAAGTCCCAGCTTGAAGTATCACATTTGCTGCACAT
>JALSMF010000223.1 GCA_026987795.1 Bacteroidales bacterium | reverse complement strand
TTAATACAAAAAGGATAAAAAAAGAAACAAAAGGTTGCAATATTTTTTGCCTATTTAAAAAGGTGTGTTATTTTGTATTTTAAGCCTTTCCATCCTGTTTTTCTGCCGTAAGGATACATTTCTTTGTAATTGAACTGATATGATGCCCCTGTTGTAAGAATATTAAAACTCATATCTCTTCCTTGGGTTGATTTATAAATATTTCGCATACTTATGTAATAACGAATAAAGATATTTACGGCTTTAAACTGAATACCGGCATTTCCGATAAACCCGTATTCGTACCAATTATTCTCATAATTATAATAGTATGTCGGGTCTGTTTCGTAATTGCCTATTTTCAGGCTCAACTCTCTCTTTGTTTCGGCAAGAACAGAAACCTGCCCCCCCAGACCTATATCCCAAAAAATAAACTCATAACCTCGCTTATATTTTAAAAATACGGGAACGGAAATAAAATAATCTTTTTCGTCAACGGATAATGTGCTGTTATCAAGCATAATAACCGGTTCTGAGAAATTAAAGTGATGCTTGGAGACGTTAATTTCGCTTTGAACGGATAAATATTCGCCTATTCTGTTATCAAGATAAACCCCTGCGAAATATCCGGTTTGTTTCTCAAAAGAATCCGGTTTATCTATGCCGAATAATCCTGTTTTGTTTATTCCTCCGGTAAAACCGAATCTTGTAAACTGTGCTGAAATGTCGGGTACAGATAAAAAAATGAATATTATAAAATAAAAAAGCGTTTTTTTCATTAATGAATTATAAAAACAATTACAAAATTTTATCTTTGACAAAAATTAAATTAACGGTAACAAAAATAACATTTAATTTAAAATTTGCCTTATAACTGTGAAAATTATCAATAAAATAGTTAAAAAGGTTGCCCAAAAACGGCTTTCGGAAATTGAAAAGTTTAAAAAAAATCCGTTTGACGTTCAATATAATTTGCTGAAAAAACTTATTGAATCTGCAAAAAAAACAGATTTCGGTAAAGAACACAAATTTTCAGAAATTCTAAAGAGTTTTGATATTGAAAATTTTCAGAAGCAAGTTCCCGTAAGAAACTATGATGATATAAAACCCTATATTGACAGAATAAGAAACGGAGAAAGCAATGTTTTATGGCACACTCCTGTAAAGTGGTTTGCCGTTTCGTCGGGAACAACGTCCGATAAGAGTAAGTTTATTCCGGTAAGTAAAGAAGCTCTTGAAGAAAATCATTTCAGAGGAGGGAAAGACATTATTGTTATTTATTCAAGCCGATACGAAGACACGAAACTTGTAAAAAGCAAGTCGCTGGTAATAGGAGGAAGCAGGCAAATAAGCAGTTTCGGTAATAAAATATATTACGGAGACCTGTCTGCCGTTATAATTGACAATCTTCCGATTTGGTCACATTTATTAAGAACACCGAGAAAAGAAACTGCTCTTTTGCCGGAGTGGGAAGAGAAGCTTGAAAAAATGGCAGAAGAAACAATCAGCGAAAATGTTACGAGTATAACCGGTGTGCCGTCCTGGACATTAGTATTGCTGAAACGAATACTGGAAAAAACAGGCAAAAAAAATATATCTGAAGTTTGGCCCGATTTTGAACTTTTTATTCACGGAGGGGTTAGCTTTACACCTTATAAAAATATTTTTGAAAAAATTTTACCGCCTAATACAAGATACCTTGAAACCTATAATGCATCCGAAGGTTTTTTTGCTTTACAGGATGATTTAAGCAGAAACGATATGTTGCTTATGCTCGACATAGGTATTTTTTATGAATTTATACCCGTTGAGAATATTTTTGACGATAATCCTCCCGTTTTTACCGTAGCCGATGTTGAGAAAAACATAAACTATGCAATAGTAATTACAACAAACAGCGGGTTGTGGCGTTATCTTATCGGAGACACCGTAAGATTTACATCGCTGAAACCTCATAAAATAAAAATAACCGGCAGAATAAAACATTTTATAAATGCTTTCGGAGAAGAATTAATTATAGAAAATGCCGAAAAAGCTTTGAAAGAGACGTCCGAAAAAACAGGAGCACATATAAGAGAATATACCGCAGCGCCGGTCTATATATCCGATACAAATACCGGAGCGCACGAATGGCTCATAGAATTTACGAAAATGCCGGAAAATTTACAGGAATTTGTTAAAATATTAGACAGTGAACTAAAAAAGGTAAATACGGATTATGCCGCAAAACGTCATAAAGACCTGACTTTGCGAATGCCCGCAGTAAATGTTGCAAGAGAGGGGTTGTTTTATGAATGGCTTAAAGAAAAGGGAAAACTCGGAGGACAGCATAAAATTCCCCGACTGTCAAATACCCGAATTTATATTGACGAGCTGCTTGCTTTAAATTCAAAAAAAACCGTTTCGTGAAAACTCTGACCTTGTTGTTATTTCTGTCTTCGATATTTTATTTGTCGGATATTAAACTAAAACATACCGTTGATATAAAAGCCGATAAAATTTATACAGATGAATTCAGAAACTTTTATGTTATTTCAGGAAGTTCTTTTTT
>JALSMF010000222.1 GCA_026987795.1 Bacteroidales bacterium | reverse complement strand
TATCCTGCAGCACCGAGATTAAAACTTATGTGGTCGCTCATTCCGTATAGTTGTGAAAACCAGAAACGATTGTCTTTTTTATCAATATTATTTTTATTCATAAGTTCGACCAGAAGTAATGTGCTTTCTTCGTTATGCGTTCCGTTAAAAATTGAGATTATTTCTCTGTGTTCAAAAGAAAATTTTAATGCATCATTATAAGATTTATCGGTATCTTCTTTTGTTTCGTGAATAGGTGATTCATATCCCATTTTTTCGGCACGTTCTCTTTCTTTTTCCATATACGCTCCTCGAACAAATTTTGCTCCGAGAAAATATTTTCCGTCAACGGCTTTCTTATAACTTTCTTTTAAATGCTCCAGCCTGTCTTTACGGTACATTTGCCAAGTATTAAAAACAACGGCTTTTTCTTTGTTGAAAATTTGCATCATTTCTTCAACGGTTTCATCTATAAAATTTTGATACCAGGAATCTTCCGCATCAATTAGTATGGGAACTCCTGCATCGTAAGCCTTTTGACATAGTTTTCTTACTCTGGTTTTAAAATTTCGGGCTTCTTTTTTTTCTTCATCGGTTAATTCTTCTCCGGTACTTGCTTTAGTAAGAATGTGTGAAGAGGTAAAAGCCGTAGGTTTAAAGACGGCAAACGGAATATTTTCAAATTTTCCGGCATTTTCAATAGATTTAAGCGTCTCTTCCATTACTTTTTCTATTTCTTCCGGAGATTCTTTACCTTCTACCGAATAATCAAGTATTGATTTAACACCGTATTTACCTATGAGCTTTACAGCCGGAATACACTCATCAATGGTTTCTCCGCCGACAAAATGGTTGTATATAGTCGGCTTTACAATCCAATTTACGGGAAATTTTATTGATAAAGCTAATTGAGTTAAATTTTTTGCAACTTTTGTAATGAAAGGGCTTGCCATTATTTTATACAAAAGTTTTGCTTTCAGCATATCTCTGTCTGATTTTGATATAAATGCAATTTCCGTATTTTTAAGATCAATCATTTTTGTTTATTTTTTAAAAAGTGAAACAAAGATAAGAAATAGAGAATATAAAAAGAGCGAATAAAATATATTGTAAAACAGTATTTACTGTTTTTTAATTAAATTCGCATAAAATTTTATCTGAAAAGCAAAATTAATGAATACTTTTTTAAATAAATATGATATAACTCATACTGATAGCCTTGTTGATGATATAAAAGTTTTTTTAAGGTCTTTAAAACCGTCTGCAACTATTATAATCACAGATATTAACTGCCGAAAATTTTGCTGTAAAAAAATAAAAAGTGCTTTTTATTCCGGTATTCCTGTTTTTACTTTCAGAAGCGGAGAGAGTAATAAAGTAATGAAAACAGTTTATGATATTTGGCGCTTTATGGCAGAAAATGAAGTTGACAGGTCTTCTTTGGTTGTGAATATAGGCGGCGGGCTTGTTACTGATATCGGAGGTTTTGCAGCATCGGTTTTTAAGAGAGGTATTCCGTTTATTAATATTCCCACGACTTTACTTGCTCAAATTGATGCTTCTGCAGGCGGAAAGACAGGTGTTAATTTCGGAGGGTATAAAAACCAGATAGGAACTTTTACTTTGCCTGAAAAAGTTTTTATTTCCGATATTTTTTTTGACACACTGCCTGAAGATGAGTTTTTGTCGGGCTTCGGAGAGATGATAAAGCACGCTCTTATATACGACAAATCAGATTATGATGAGGTTATTTCTTTTATTAAAAATGATTTTTCTGAAAAAGATTTTAAAAAACTAAACTCGTTGATTAAAAAATCCGTCAAAATAAAAGAGTATTTCGTCAAAAATGACTTTAAAGACAAGGGAATAAGAAATACCTTAAATTTCGGACATACTTTCGGTCATGCTTTTGAGAGTTATTTTTTGCAAAAATCAGCACCCCTTAAGCACGGGGTTTCTGTTGCGTACGGCATAATATGCGAACTTTTTATTTCTGTGAAATACAGAAAATTTGACAAAAATTTATTTATTAAGATTACAAAAGAGATAGTATCTATTTTCGGTAAAATTTCAATACCTGAAAAAGATTTTAAAAAGATACTTGAATATATGAAACAAGATAAAAAAAATAAAAACGGGATGATATACTGCACATTACTTGACACTATAGGAACTGCCGTAAATAAAAATATCATAAGAGAGGAGGACGTTTTTGAAAGCCTTTATAAACTCAACACTTTAACCAAATAAAATAAAACTGTTTAATTTTTCGGTATTAAATTTGTTTATGCACTAATTATAAAAAAAACAGTAATAATATTTTAATATTTGTCGTTATTTTTTATATTTGTGCTATACAAAAAACAGGTAAATTGAAAAAAGTAACAGGATTATTAATCGTTTTATTTTTTGTTTCTAATATTGGGGTTGCTCAAATAGCTCATTATTCTCAATTTTACTCCACGCCTATGACTATTGCACCGTCATTTGCGGGACTAACCGAAGCGAGCAGATTATCACTGAATTACAGAGATCAATGGCCTGCGATTCCCGGT
>JALSMF010000221.1 GCA_026987795.1 Bacteroidales bacterium | reverse complement strand
TATATGAGGTCAATGTTTACACCGTCAAATCCGGCATCTCTTATATCGTAAACAATTTCCTTAACGGGATATTTGGGCAAAGCTCTGTTTACGGTATTTAATACATCTCGGTTAAAATCCTGAACTCCGAGACTTATTCTGTTAAATCCTAAGTTTTTTAGTTTGTTTATGTATTTCTTGCTTAAATATGCGGGACTGCATTCCATTGCAATCTCTGCATTTTCTGAAATTGAAAAGTAAGAATTTATTTTGTCGATTACTTTCTCAATGTATTTAACGGCAACAGAGTTGGGTGTTCCGCCGCCCCAATGTATTTGGGTTATTTTTCTGTTTTTGGACAGCAGGGGAGCAACCGTGTCTATTTCTTTCAGTAGTGCGTTAAAATAAGCGTCCAGTTTGTCTTTTTTATCTAACAAGTCAGTGTTGCATCCGCAAAACCAGCACATTTTAGGGCAGAAAGGAACATGAAAATACAATGAAATGCTTTCCGGTTTTCCGTTATTTGAATTTATTAAAGCTTTTCTGTAGTCATCGGATGTAAATTTTTCCGAGAAAAAATTTGCCGGCGGATAGCTTGTATATCTCGGTCCGGGTTGATTATATTTAAGAAGAATTTCTTTTATCATATCTCAATCTCGTTTCCAGTTTATGTTTTTGACCCAATTGGTAAGAAATACTGCATTTTCGTATGGTATTCCGGGTAAAAATCCGTGTCCCAGATTGAAAATCCAATTTTTATTTTCTGCTCCGAATTTAATATATTTATTAAGGGTATTTTCAATTGTTTTTTTGTCGGCAAAGAGTAATCTCGGGTCTAAATTTCCTTGTATTCCGATTTCCGGATGCACAATTTTTCTTGCTTCTTCAATATTTATTTGCCAATCTATACCTACATAGTCGCAATATTCAGGAGTGAGTAGTTTCAATCCGGTGCTTAAACCTTTCGGGAAAAATATAAAAGGAACTTTTTCGGCTTTAGCTGCATAGGCTATTTTCTTTACCGAAGGTAAAAATAATTCTTCATATAAATCAACAGGTATTAATCCTGCGTGTGTTTCAAAAAGTTGGAAAACATCAATTTTATGTTCTGCCTGTTTTTGGAGGTATTCAATTGACAGTTCTGTTACAGCATCAACTATTTTTTTAGTTTCTTTTTTATTTTTATAGATAAAATTAACAGCATCAGGAAAAGAATGGTTTGTGCTTAAGCCTTGAATCATATACACTAAAACGGTAAGCGGACCGCCGCAAAAACCGATTAGAGGAATGTTTTTCGGACGTTTTTTTATTATGGCATCAATAGCATCGTAAATATAGTTTAATTTATCCGGGTCGGGGTTTAACCTTGAATGCGGTGATTTAAAATCTTTCAAAGGTGTGTCAAATACCGGTCCGGCATCGGTGAATTCAAGTCCCATTCCCATGGCGTTTGGTATTACAAGTATGTCTGAGAACAGAATGGCAGCATCTACTCCTAAATCGTGAACGGGCAGGAGTGTAACATCGGCTGCTAAGTCAGGGTCTCTCATCATTTCACGAAAAGTATATTTTTCTTTAAGTGCCAAATATGAGGGCAGAACTCTGCCTGCTTGTCTCATAAACCATACAGGCGGTCTGTTGTGCGGTTTTCCTTTTATTGTATCTGTAAATATTGAGTTCATCGTTAATTTTTATAGTTGTTTAAGTGCATTAAGATTTGCTTCAATTGCCATATCTATTTCGTTATCTGTTTGTGCAAATGATACAAATGCACATTCGAATTGTGACGGAGCCAAATAAATACCTGCTTCGAGAGAGAGCTTAAAGTATTTTGCATACATTTCAGTATTTGATTTCAGGGCTTTTTCGTATGAATCTATTTTTTCTTCATTTGTAAAAAACAGTGTCATCATAGAGCCTGTGCGATTAATTTTGCCTTTTATTCCCGTAAGATTAAGATTGTTTTCTATACCTTTTGCTAACTTGCTTGCTTTACGTTCAAGTTCGGGGTATATATCAGGATTTGTGTTCAGTTCGCTTAGCATTGCATATCCTGCGTGCATTGCCAGCGGGTTTCCGGAAAGAGTTCCTGCTTGATATACAGAACCTTTAGGGGCTAAATTTTCCATTATTTCTTTTTTTCCGCCGTAAGCACCTACGGGTAATCCGCCTCCGATAATTTTTCCGAGAGTTGTAATGTCGGGCATAACGTCATAATACTGCTGAGCTCCGCCTTTTGATAATCTGAATCCGGTAATAACTTCATCAAAAATTAATAATGCACCGTGTTCTTGTGTTAATTCTCTTAAACCTTTCAGAAAATCTTTTTCGGGAGGAACAACTCCCATATTTCCGGCAACAGGTTCTACTATAACAGCTGCAATTTCATTTTTATTATTTTCAAACAGAATTTCTACTGATTCCAGATTGTTATATTTTGCGGTAAGCGTGTCTTTTGCAGTTCCTTGCGTAACTCCGGGGCTGTCAGGCAATCCTAATGTTATTGCTCCGGATCCGGCTTTTATGAGAAAGCTGTCTGCATGTCCGTGGTAATTGCCTTCAAATTT
>JALSMF010000220.1 GCA_026987795.1 Bacteroidales bacterium | reverse complement strand
CTCTGTCAGCCATCCTGCTTCAATACAAAGTACGTCGTTATAATATAGTACGACATCTTGTTTTGATTGTATTTGTATTGAATTTGTCATTTTATCGTTATTTGCTCCCCGACCTGTTCCGATGTTTAGGCATACAAGATTTTTTATTATCTTCGGGGCGGTTTAATTAAAATTAATAATTATGCAAAATTCTGACGTTAACACTCTTAATACTCATCTTGAATTACTGCACAAAAAAGTTATAGGTCTTGAATGTAAATATAATGCTATGTCAAAAGCACTGTATAAAGTATTGCAAAATCCGTATAACAAACAATACACAGAGATTATTAAAGTTGCTGATGAATATTTTAAAGAGAACATATTAAATTATTATAAAAATGCTACTGAATACGAGAAAGCTTTGCTCGATGAGATTGTAAATGATTTTCAAAAGTCGTAATATTCGGACTTTGTTCTTTCATATTTGGTAATACTCTTGCTCTGCTAATCTCTTTTATCGCTTTTTTTCCTTTTAATGTTAAGCGAACAAAATCTCTTTGCCCGTACCATTCATCATAGGGTTGTTTTACAAGTTCTGCATATCCTTCATCAAGTGCTTTTTTGCAACCGTCTCCTCCGTCATTTATCCAGCCCCAGTCAATTTTATTTTCTAATTTTCTGATTTCCGTTAATGCTTCAATTAGATTTTTCATTTTATCGTGTTTTATTGTTAATAAATAAACAGACATTGCATGCTGTCTGTTTTCCGTCTTCCCGGTCGCCTGCCTGCGTCATGCACCGGTACGCAGGCGACACTCTCGTTTGGTTTGTTGCGGAGGCAGGACTTGAACCTGCGACCTGAGGATTATGAGACCTCCGAGCTGCCGACTGCTCTACTCCGCATTTTTAAGTTCTCTTTGTTCAACTGCTATATTGTCTATTTGCTTATTTATTAAAACAAGCTGCTCTACAACTTTTTTTACACTGTCATTCATTTTTCTTATGCCGCTGCACATTTGAGAAACAACAGGCATTGAATAGCCGGTTTTTTCGGCAATAATTTTAATATCGCCGTATTTTAAACCTTTCGCAATCTCTATTTGTTCCTGATATTCGTATGTATATTTTTTTTTCTGCATTGTTTTTGTAGTTTTGTTAGTAAATAAAATAATATTTGCAAATATAATACAGGATTTTGTAATATAAAATTTTTTTACAAAATTTTGTAAAAATAATGTGTTATGAATGAAATATCTGAGCGTTTTTTAAAGGTAGTTACCTACGTAACAACTAATAATATTGTAAAGAATAAAAAAGAATTAGCCAAATTTGTAGGAGTTAGCGTATCTTCATTAACTGAAATTTTTAGTGGCAGAAGTAATGTTGGTATTAAGGTAATACAGAATACTGTGTCATCATTTGAGATGATAAATGTCGAATGGTTAATAACCGGCAGAGGAGAAATGCTGAAAAAAGAAGCACATATATATAAGTACCAAGAAAAAAACGGCTGTAAAGAAGTTGAACTCGAAAATAAATTTTTGAAAAAGGAAATTGAAAATTTAAAAAGAGAAGCAAAATTAAAGGACCGAATAATTGAGCTTTTGCAGGAAAAAACAGAACAAACAATACACAAAAAACCCGCACGCACACAAAAATAAGCCCTGCATTATACATTGTATAATATACAACGCTGTAAATCAGCCGTTTAAATAAAAATATAATGTTTTTGCATTTGGAAATATCCCTATATCAATATATCATATTTGAGGGTTTAAAACCGTTTTTTAAGAAGAAACGGTCTGTTTATTCAATAAAAAACATCTTATTTTGTCCCCCCAACTGTCCCCACAACTAAAAAAATGCCAAAAAAGTTCACACGTAAAAAAGCGTTTAAACACCAACACAAAAAACGCTCTGTAAGTGTTATTAACCTTTACAGAGCGTTTACTTTAAACTATTAACTTTTTATTCTTTAAACGATATATTTTCAGTATTTAAATTAACCTTTAACCATAGCTAAATTTACAATTTGTTTTTTATTGTTTTTTGTTAAGTTGTTTGTTTTTAATGTTTTAATGTTTTTTGTTTTGTACGTTTTGTTTTAGGGGGGTTATATCTATCACAACCCCTCCGGTTAATTTGGTTTCTCTCCAACCGCCTGCGGTATTTGTTTTGCCGAGAGCTGTGACATATTTAATTTTGTTGTCTTGTATTGCTGTTCCGTTTAAATGGCACCTGTCTTCCGGTGCAAGTTCTGAAATAAATTTCGGTTTCCAAACCGGTTCAAAGCTGTAATCGTCATTAACCTTAACAATTGAAGAGAAGAGTGTATTTACGGCCAACAAATCATTATTACTCCAGTTCAAATCGTGTAAAGATAATTGCCCTGTATGGTAGGTTGCTCTCGGCATATACAGAGCATCATAAACGTTCGGTTTAGGCGGATATGTTTTTGCCATATCCGGTGCATTTGCCAAAATATGCAGATTCGATTTACATGCAACAGCCATTTTGTTGCCTTTTGTTGCAATGCCCATAGCTCCTTCAAATGTTCTTGCCAACAGA
>JALSMF010000219.1 GCA_026987795.1 Bacteroidales bacterium | reverse complement strand
TTCAGCAGCATTTTTAATTGCATCGATGACTTTCGGAAAAGCGTGTCCTAAAATGAGCGGTCCCCATGAGGAAACAAAATCTATGTATTCGTTACCGTCAATATCGTATATTTTAGACCCTTTCCCTCTGTCTATAAAAACAGGGTTTGTATTTACGCTTTTGAAAGCTCTTACAGGAGAGTTTACGCCTCCGGGTATGTATTTATTTGCTGCTTTAAATTCTGTTATTGATTTTTCAAATCGCATTTTTATTTTTTTAGAGTTTATCAATAATTTCTTGAGTATGATATGAAAGAATTATATCGGCTCCGGCTCGTTTTATTGATGTCAGGATTTCTTTAACGATTCTTTCTTCGTCAATCCAGCCTTTTGCTGCCGCAGCTTTCACCATAGAAAATTCTCCGCTTACGTTATATGCTGCAACGGGTATGTTAAAAGTGTCTTTTGTGCGTCTGATTATATCTAAATAACTTAAAGCCGGTTTTACCATTACAATGTCTGCACCTTCCACTATGTCTTGTTCTATTTCGCGGACAGCTTCATCGGAGTTTGACGGGTTCATTTGGTATGTTGCACGGTTTCCGAATTGGGGAGCACTTTCTGCAGCGTCTCTGAATGGTCCGTAAAATGCCGAAGCGTATTTTGCCGAATAAGACATAATGGGCATATTGTAGAATCCTGCTTTGTCAAGAGCAGCTCTCATATGTCCGACTCTTCCGTCCATCATATCGCTGGGAGCCACCATGTTAACGCCGACACGTGCAAAAGAGAGTGCTTGTTTAGATAGGGTTTCAAGTGTCAGGTCGTTATGTACGTCTCCGTCTACAATTGTTCCGCAGTGTCCGTGAGTTGTGTATTCGCAGTTGCAAATATCTGCAATAATAAACATTTCCGGCAGTGCTTTTTTTATAGCTATTACGGCTCGCTGGACTATTGCGTCATCGTGTGTCGCAACTAACCCGTGTTCGTCTTTTTCTTCCGGTATTCCGAAAAGCAGAATTGATTTAACTCCTTTATCATAAAGTTCTTTGCAATTTTCCACCATCATATCAACAGATAACTGGAAATTTCCGGGCATTGATTTTATGGGATTTTTTACGTTGGTTCCGGGACAAACGAATAACGGCATTACTAAATCGGCAGGTCGGAGTATGGTTTCTTCAACCATATTTCTTAATGTTTCGTTTTGTCTGAGTCTTCTTAATCGTGTTACGGGAAAATTCATAATTTATTATTTTAGATAATATTTTTAAATTGATTTTTTTGATAATAAATGTCCATCTCTTTTATCATTACGTCTATGTCGGGTATTGAGGGGATGAAAACGGGTGTTATGTTTTTGTTGTTCAGGGCTTTTTGTGTTGTGCTGCCTACGGCAACGCAGCGTAAGCTTTCTTTTTTAATATTTTCGGGAAGATTGTCAATTAAACTGTTTACTGCCGAAGGGCTCAGGAAGATAATTAAATCGTAGCAGTTTTCTTTTATCATTGAACTTAGTGTATAGTTCAGGATGTTTGCTTTATCTGTTTTATATACTATAAGTTTGTCTGTTTTGTGGTGTCGGCTCAGGATGTCTGTGAGTTTGTTTGATGCCAGGTTTCCTGTGGGTATTAATATATTTTGTTTTTCGGGGGTTAATATTTTTATCAGTTTGTTTGCAAATTCTTCAGAGTTTTTACTGTCTGAAACGTAGTCAGGATTTATACCGAAAGATTTGAGGGTGTTTCCTGTTGCTTTTCCTATTGTTGCAAAATTTGTATTCGTAAAATTAAAACGGATATTCAGTTTTTTGAGCCAATAAAAAAAGTATTTTACGCCGTTGCCGCTTGTAAAGGTTATAATGTCATATTTCTTGATGTTTTTAAGGACTTTGCTTATCTCTTGTTCGTTTTCTTCTGCGTGTTTTATTTTTATCATAGGGAAATTAAATACACTTGCACCTTTTATTCTGAGGAGTTTTGTAATTTTGTCCGATTTTTCTTCCGAGCCTGTTGATATTATGATTTTTCCTTCCAGAGCAGACATATTGTTGCGATATTTAAGTGTTTTGATTTCTTATTTTGTTAAGTAAAGAGAATGAGTTTTGAGAAATGAAATATTCGGCTAATTCAGAGGCTGTTTTATCGGCATCTGAAATTTTACCGGAAATTTTATGTTCGATATTATCTGTGCCGTCAATGTATGACATAAAACCTGTCATTGTAAGTGTGTCTTCTTTGACCTCTGAATAGCAGCCAATGGGAATTTGACAGCCTCCTTCAAGTTTTTTCAGGAAAATTCTTTCGGCATTTGTAATGTCATAGGTTAATTTATGATTTATTGAGTTTATTATTTCATCGGTTTTTTTATCGTCAGTTCTTGATTCTACGGCAATAGCACCTTGTGATACAGCCGGGATTATTGTGTAAGGGTCAATAATTTCAGAGATATATTTGTTGAAATTAAGCCTTTGTAAGCCTGCGGCAGCCATAATCATAACATCGCAATATCCGTCTTCCATTTTTTTCAGGCGTGTATTTACGTTTCCTCTGATATCTTTTATTTTAAATTTCGGGTTTAGTTTCAGTAATTGTGCTTTTCTTCTTAAGCTTGAAGTTGCTATTATCGTATTTTCCGTAATTTCGCTTAGTTTAATATTTTTGAGGCTTACAACGGCATCTCGAACTTCTCCTCGCTTTAAAACTCCTGATATTGTAAGTCCTTCCGGTAATGTTGTGGGTAAATCTTTTAAACTGTGAACGGCTATGTCTATTTCATTTCTGTAGAGGGCTTCTTCGAGTTCTTTGGTAAATAAGCCTTTATCTCCTATTTTTGACAAAGCAACATCTAATATTTTATCGCCTTTTGATTGTATGACAATTATTTCTGTTTTAACATCAGAGCATTTATCTTCTATGTATTCTTTTACTTTGTATGCTTGGTAAAGTGCCAACTGACTTCCTCTGGTACCTATTCTGATTTTACGTAAACTCATTATGGTAAGTTTGTTTAGTTTATTTCAAAAAGTTCGTTTAAGATGTTAATGTATTCTGTTTTTTTTCCGTTTTGGGTAACTTCTTTCAGGTTTTTTATAAGTTTTCTTGAGTATTTATCAGCAATTAGTTCTCCGTAATTTTCAATTAATGTTTCGTTTTCTAATTTGTTTGCTTTTTTAAATCCTTCAGTTTCTTTTTTGTTTATTATACTGAAGTTTGAAACTATTTTTGATATAATGGGTTTGAGTGTTCTGGCTGAAAGCCAATTACTGAACTCTTCAATGTAAATATCCGTAATTTTATCAATTTCGGATATTAATTTTTTTCTTTTTTCCTGATTGTTATTAACAATTTCCTGTAAATCATCGACATCGTAAATAATTGCATTTTCTGCTGCCGATGCCGAATAATCAATATTTCTCGGAACGGAAAGGTCTATGTAAAGCTGTTTGACGTTATTTCTGTTTTTAATTGAATTTTTAATGTCGGTTTTGTTTATGAGTGCTTGTTTAGAGCCTGTAGAAACAATTATTATGTCAAAAGTTGAAAGTTTGGTTTTGTATTCGGAGAAAAGCATTGAATTTACTTTATATTCATATGCTAATTTTTCTGCTTTTTCGGTTGTTCTGTTTGTTATTATAATTTTATCGCAGCCCTTTTTTTTAAGACTTTTAAGTGTCAGTTCTCCTGTTTCGCCTGCACCTATCAGCAATATGTTGCAGTTTTTAATATTCGGAAAAACAGAGATACATTTTTCAACACCTGCATATGAAACGGAAAAAGCTCCTTTATTGATTTTTGTTTGAGTTCTGACTTTTTTGCTTACTTCAAACGATTTGGTAAAAAGTCTTGTGAGCTCTGTGTCCGATAAATTATTATCAACGCTTATTTTTAAAGCTTGCTTTACCTGACCGACTATTT
>JALSMF010000218.1 GCA_026987795.1 Bacteroidales bacterium | reverse complement strand
CGCCTATGACCATTGAATTTGCTCCGGAAACAACTCTGAAGAGGTGCCTGTATGCTTCTTCTCCTGATTTAAAATAGAAATAATCTCTGACGTTTTCTTCAATGCCGCAATATTTTTTCAGACTTTTAAGTAAATAGCTGAAAGCTGAGGACTCGCAACAATTGCTTATATGAAAATAATATTCGGATCTGTTGCATGTTGATAAAACAACCAAGCCTGAAAATCCGGATTTGTTTTTCAAAATTGAAGCAAATTCTTTTATTGCTTTTTCATCTAAAGAAAATTTCTCTCTGATGTTTATAGGTGATGTTTTGAAATTTATTCCTATTAATCCTATCATATCGTTTTAAATATTAACAGCTCAAAAATAAGATTCAATTTTGTAGAAATTCTTTTATTTTTAATGATTCTAATTTATGATTTGTTTTTTTGCTGTTACTTATCCGGATTATGCAGGGAAGGATTTTTTTATGAGTTGATACTACCTTGGAAATTAGGTGCTTGACGGTGTTGTTTTATTCGGATTTAATATGTGTTGTATGTTTAATGTTTTTTAACATTGTTGAAGAATATATGATTTAAATCTAAAAAACTTGGCTGCTTTGGGGTTTATTTGTAAATGAGAGGAGAAAAATCTATAGAAAAAGTGTGTTTTTTGTTATTGTATTTATACTCAATTTTTATTTTATAATAATCGCATATTTTTTTCACAATTTCTAAACCGAGCCCTGTTCTTTCTTTATCTTCAGTTCCCTTTTTAAATCGTTTAAAAATATCATCGGACGAAATTTTCAGAGGAGTGCCTGAATTACTTATTTCGAAAGCAGTTTGTGTTATTAAAATGCTTATTTCCCTTCCGTGTTCGGTATGTGAGATTGCATTTTTCAGCAGGTTTGAAATTAAAACATCAAGTAAAACGGGGTTTATTTTTATTGACAAATCAGAGCTTTTATAAAAAAGTTTAAAATTTCCGGCTTCAAATAAAATTTTAAAATTTTGAATGTATTTTTCCGCTACTTCGTTTACACTGATTATTGAGTTGTCTTCAAATTGGTTATTTTCAATTTTTGATATCATCAGCAGGGATTTATTCAGTTTTGACAGCCTCTCGGATGTGCTTAAAACAGAATATATTAAGTCGGCATCTTTTTCGGATATATTTTCTGATTGTAAAAGAAGCTCTGCTTTACTTTTGATGATAGCCAGAGGTGTTTGAATTTCATGAGAGGTATTTTCTGTTAATTCTTTTAAGTTTGTAAAATCTTTTTGTATTTTTTCTACCATTTGAGTTAAAACGGTATTCAGTTTATTGAATTCGTCAATTTCTGATGTCTCTAAAGTCAGTTTTTTTCTGCTGTTAATATTGTATTCTCTGACTTTTTTTAAATTATCGAAGAAGTTTGACCAGACTTTTTCAAAAACAAAACGGTTTAAAATATATATCATAAATAAAAACGTGATGACCATAAAAATGGAAGCTACGGTTATCTTTTCTATTAGCTTGTTCGACGAGAGTAAAGACTTGTATATTGTTATTAAATAATTTTTGTTTTGGTAAGTATATACGAATTTTAATGATTTATAAGGTATGTATTTTTTTTGTATACTGTTATATAAAACCGTATCGCAGGTTTTTGGTTTAATGATTTTTTTTGAGCTTATCCGTTCAATTGTAATTTCGTTGCTGAAACAGACATTATTTCCGTTTATTCCCTTTTTTTCAATTTCTTCTTTTATTTTATGCATTCTGAAAAAAAGTTCATTGTTTACGTGTTTATTTATCATATGTTTCAGCGTGTAGAAAAAAACTACATTACCTATCATAAAAATAAATATACTGACAGTAATTATTAAAAGGCTTGTTTTTGACAGCAGTTTCATTCCGTAAGAAATTTATAACCGACTCCGTAAACGGTTTTTATATAGTCTTTGCAATTTGCGTTCAATAGTTTTTTTCGTAAATTTTTTATATGAAGATAAACAAAGTCTAATGAATTCATGACATCTACATATTCACCTATCAAATGTTCGGCAATTGACGTTTTCGACAAAACTTGGTTTTTATTTGTCATTAAATAATACAATAAATCAAATTCGCTTTTTGTCAAATTGATGGTTTTGTCATAAACTTTAACTTCTCTGAATTGAATATTTAAAGAAATTTCATTAATTACAATTTCATTTGTTCCCTCAGATTTTAAACGTCTCATTAAAGAATAAATACGTGCGTTAAGTTCCGAAAGGTGAAACGGCTTTACCAGATAATCGTCTGCTCCTAAATTTAACCCGTTAATTTTATCATCAACCGTATTTCTTGCAGATATAACTATAATTCCGGTCTTGCACTTTTCAGATGATTTTACATTTTTTATAATATCCAGTCCGTTGCCGTCAGGTAAGCCTATATCAAGAATTATACAATCGTAATCATAAAGTTCACATAAGTCTTCAGCCTTATGATAATTATCAGCTATATCACAATTAAATTTCTCATTTTTAATTAAATATTGAGATATTGACAGTGCAAGTTCTTTTTCATCTTCTACTAATAGTATTTTCATTACGGTTTAATTTTAAAGCTGTAAAACAAAATTGTAATTATACAATTAAAACGGCTAAAGAAACACCTATAAAAGTGCCTATTATATATCCTAAAATACCGACTAAAATCCCCGGAGTTATTAATTTCTTTTGTCCCATAGATGCAGCCATAGGAGCAGCAACGGAAGGTCCCATAACATTTGCCGCTGATGCTATAACTACTTCGTATACATCAAGTTTAAACAGTTTTGCCAGAGCAGTCATAAATATGAAATGGAAAACTAATATAACAGTATAAAATAATAAAACAGAAGGTCCTATATGAAATATTTGCGTTAAATTGGTGGCGGCACCTATTACGGCAAGAAAAATATACATAAGCCATAGCCCTATTGAAAATGATGTGTTTGATAAAGCTTTGAAATGTTTCGGGAAAATATTTGCTGCAGCTACGGAAAATAATGTAATTAATAAAATACTTAAATTAAGCTCAGTATTTATCAGTTTTTCAAGAAACGGAGATAAGAATGCTCCTGTTCCTGCGATTAAAGATGCAATAAATATTGATACTGCAATTCTTTCAACAGTAATAGGAGATTCTTTTTCTTCTGTTTTTTCTTCAACTTTGGTTTCATTTTTTTTCTTTTTGACATAAAATCCGGATAAAAAAGTTAAAGCGGGAACTAAAAAAAGAAACAAAGTAAACAGATTTGATACAAGGTTATCTACAGCAATAGTTGCCGTAAATAAAGGATTCGTACTGAAATTAAGAATCTCTGCAGTTGCAATAAAATTAACGCTTCCGCCTATTAATGTTGCCGCAATTACCCCGGCTGTTTTTCCTGAATCAGCTCCCAGGTCAATCATATAAAATGCAATCAGGCTTCCTAAAATTACGCCTGCAGCACCTAATGTGTAAGCTACTAACAGTTTTCCGCTTTCTTTTATTATTTTTGTTATATTGGAACTGAATAACAGTAGGGGGATTGCAATAGGTATAAAGTAATTGAAAACCATATCATATACCGCTACGTTTATTTTAGGATTTGAGGCAACAGGCACTACTCCTGTCATAGACAATATTGACATAGAAATCATTGTAACAAGAATTCCGGATAATTTTCCGAACCATTTTTTATGCTCCGAATATATTCCGAAAGCTGCCGCACCGGATATAATTAAAAACAATACGATATGATTTGAAGGGTCTATAATTGATTCCATTTATGCTGAATTTAAGCAGCCAAATGTAACCGAAATTAATTTTAATACCAAAATCTTGAATGTTTTAGTATTTTTTTCAATAACAATATTGCAGAATATTACCTTTAACTGTATTTTTCGGTACTGAAGCGATAGTATGTCAGGTTTTTTTCCGGAATTGAGGAAATTCCGGCTTTTCTTTTAACAATATTAATTTGTTTTTCAACAGTGTCTATTCCTTCAATGTTCGGAAGAAGTACTCCTCTGTTTCCGTATTTATCAGAAATAATTAAACCGTATTTTTCAGGATTAAGTAATCCGATATCATTAATTTTTTCAAGCTCAGAAAGAACCTCAACGGTAATAAATAATTTTTCCAGTTCTTTAAGTGATACTTTTTCAAATCTATTGTCTCTTGTAGCTGCAGCAACAGCATTTCTGATTATCTCGATATATAAGTTCTTGTAAGCAGGTCGGAGAGTTCCTATGCAACCTCTTAGTTTTTTTGTATCTGTTTTAAGCGTAACAAAACAAGCTCTTTTTTTATTGAGAACATCAGGTACCGGCTTATTCTCAATTATTTTTAAAGAATTATTGTTTAAATATTCTTTAATTGCGAGATATGCAGTTATTGTGTGTATGGTTTCAAATTTTTCAGAAATCATATTTTAATCATTTTTAAAAAGAATTTTATAAAAAAAAAGTTTGTTCATATGAAATAAATAATATATTTGCGTTTAGTTATTAGTTATAATTGTTGCTAATTTAAGCATTTTTTAAGAAAAAAATTTTGATTTTAAAAAATTTACTTTTTAATTTGCATATAATAATCTGAGAAAAACGACGTTTAAAGTTTTAAAACCATAAGAAACAACCTAAACAGTCAAATCAGTAATTTTTAATAAAGGCTTTATGAAAAAGATTCTACTCGTATTTATTTTTATTTTTACATTGTCAGTGTTTCCGCTTTTAGTAAAAGATGCAGCAGCACAGCCGCCTCCTCCTCCTCCTCAGGATATTCCGATTGACGGAGGTTTGTTTCTTCTGATTGCCGCAGGAGCTGCTTACGGGGCAAGAAAATTGTATAAGCAACAAAAAGAAGAGAATAATTAGTTAATCATAAAATATTAAATAAGGTTACTTATTTCAAGACTCGCTGAATTGCGAGTCTTTTTTTTGGGATAAAAACTTTTTTGTTATATATTTGAATTTACGTTTTAAAATAAATAATATGGATTTATCTGTTTGGTGGGATTCGTTGTCGTCACTTGAGAAAATACATTGGATAATTGCGGTTCCTTCGACATTAATTTTTATAATTCAATTAATAATTTCCCTTGTTGCCGTAGATACGGATATGGACGGAGGTGAAAATTATGACGGAGATTTTGACGGAGACCATGGTAACGGAATGAATATATTTTCGGTTAAAAGCATATTGTCGTTTTTGATGTTTTACGGATGGGGCGGACTCGCAGCAATGGAAAAAGGAATGAAAGTTTGGTGGGGTATTTCCGGAATATCGTTTATTATAGGTTTAATTATGATGCTTTTTACGGCATGGGTGTTTTTTATGTTGTTAAAACTTCAGCAAAGCGGCACTCTTAAAATGGAAAATGCAATAGGTAAAGAAGCTGAAGTCTACCTGACAATACCGGCAAAAAAGAACGGAAACGGAAAAGTACAGATAATACTTCAAAACGGATATAAAACATTAGATGCAATGACTGAGGATACAGAAGATATAAAAACAGGCAGCTTTGTAGAGGTTATAGACGTTATTAATGATATTCTTATAGTTAAAAGAAAGCGTTAGCTTTAAGGTGTTTAATATTTTGTTTAACTTTTAATAATAAATAAAATAATTATGGGAGCAACAGCAGTTTTAGTGATTTTGTTAGTTTTTCTGTTACTGGGGATGTTTGCCTTTTTGGTTAAAAGATACAAACGATGTCCTTCTGACAGAATTCTTGTTGTTTACGGAAAAATAGGAGGCGGCAGTTCCGGTAAAACTGCAAAATGCGTTCACGGAGGTGCAGCTTTTATAATTCCGATTATTCAAGACTACGAATATTTAGACTTAACACCTATTCCCATTGAAATAGGCTTAGAGAATGCTTTAAGCAAGCAAAATATTCGAGTTAACGTGCCCTCACGATTTATGGTAGGAATATCAACCGAACCGGGTGTTATGCAAAATGCAGCCGAACGTTTATTAGGTTTAACACAGGCGGAAATCAGACACCTTGCCGCAGATATTATTTTTGGTCAGTTAAGGGTAGTTATAGCAACAATGGATATTGAAGAAATAAATGCTGACAGAGAAAAGTTTCTTACAAATGTTTCTACAAGCGTTGAGCACGAGTTAAGAAAAATCGGACTTAAACTTATTAACGTAAATGTTACTGATATTACAGATGATGCCGGATACATTGAGGCATTAGGAAAAGAAGCTACTGCAGGTGCCGTAAATGAAGCAAAACGTCAGGTTGCTGAAAAAAACAGAGACGGAGAAATAGGAAAAGCTAATGCCGAAAGAGAACAGCGAATTAAAGTTGCCGAAGCAAACTCGGATGCAGAAATTGGGGAAGCAATTGCCGCACAGAAGCAAAGAACTAATGTTGCTGCTGCAAATGCAAAAGCTGTAGAAGGAGAGAACTTGGCTAAAATCTCCATAGCTTTATCAGATGCCGAAAGGATGAAAAAAGAAGCTGAAGCTGCAAAAATTGCCGAAACTGCGGAAAAAGTTAATGAAGCACAGGCAAAAGAAGCTGCATATCTTGCAGAAAAAGAAGCAGAACTTAAAAGAGCCGAAAGAGAAGAGGCTGCCGGAAAAGCAAATGTAATTGTTCCTGCTGAAATTGAAAAACAAAAGATAATTATAGAAGCTGAAGCTGAGGCAGAAAAACAAAGAAGAATTGCAAAAGGCGAAGCCGATGCGATATTCCTTGAGATGGAAGCACAAGCAAGAGGAACATTCGAAATATTAAGCAAGCAGGCTGCAGGTTATAAACTTATGGTAGAATCTGCCGGAGATAATGCTCGTGACGCCGTACTGATGATGATTGCCGAAAGGTTACCCGAATTGGTGGAAACACAAGTAGAAGCAGTTAAGAATATTAAGATAGATAAAGTTACCGTATGGGACAGCGGAAACGGAGGAAGTTCAACGGCTAATTTTATGAAAGGAATGATGGGAGCCGTTCCGCCGCTTGAAGATTTATTTAAGCTTGCCGGGATGGAACTTCCTAATTATCTGAAAGGCAAATCGGAAGCTGAAAATAAAACTCCGGAAGGAGAAATAAAAAAAGATAAAAAGAAATAATATTATTTTTCAGAGGAGTTTCGAGATTGACGGAACTCTTTTTTATAAAATAAATCATAAAATAATGAAATCATACAGAAAAGAGCTTTGGTTTAATACATCTCAAAGACGAGAATTGATAAATATAACTCCGCATATTCAGAAAGAACTTGAAATAAGCGGAATACGGGAAGGACTGATATTGGTTAATGCAATGCACATTACAGCAAGCGTTTTTATAAATGATGATGAGTCCGGCTTACATAAAGACTTTGAAAAGTGGCTTGAAAAACTTGCTCCCGAAAAGCCTTACTCACAATATAATCACAATACCTTTGAAGACAATGCTGATGCCCATCTTAAAAGAACAATTATGGGACGAGAGGTTGTTGTTGCGGTTACTGACGGAAAACTAGACTTCGGACCGTGGGAGCAAATTTTTTACGGCGAATTTGACGGCAAGAGAAAAAAACGAGTTTTGGTTAAAATAATAGGGGAGTGAATAAGTAAAAAGTTCGGTTTTATTACCGAACTTTTTACTTATCTGTTATATTACCCTGCCGTAAAATTTTCGGCTCCCTCTATTAACCCGACCAAATTCTGCGGATTATGAATGAGAACCGGAATATGCTGAGGGCAAATCCTCAACTCTTCACCTTTATATTTCATAACAATCAAAGGTATTTCATTTTCGTCTTTTTTACAAACAAGACAAGTTTTTTTAGCATCTTCCATTTTATCATTTTTTAAGTTTTAAAGATGCAAATATATTTAATATCAAAAACGAGGCAAATTTTTTATTATTGAAAAACATATTTAAAGTAAAAACTTATGAAAAGAAAGTATTTAACACTTTTTTATATCCTCACTGCAGCAGTTTTTTGCTTTGCCGTATTTATTGATAATGATATTTTAAGAGCAATTACAAAACCGTTGCCTTTAATAATTTTAATTGTTTCTATAAAACCTGACACACTGTATAAAAAACTCATTTTTACAGGTCTTATACTTTCTCTTATCGGAGATATTTTTTTAATGAAAATAGTAGATGAATTTATATTCGGTCTGGCGGCTTTCTTAATTGCACATATTTTTTATACTGTTGCTTTTGTTAAAAGAAGTAAAGAAATTGATTTAATAAGTTTTACAATTTCATATGCAACGGCAACTCTGTTGGCTTATTTGTTTTTTTCTCATTTGGGAAACTTATTTGTTCCGGTAATTTTTTATATTTATGTAATAATTACAATGGTTTGGAGAGCATATATGCAAAGAAATTATAATAAAACAGCAATTTTTGCTTTCACGGGAGCTGTTTTGTTTGCAATTTCGGATACCAATATAGCATTTACAAAATTTATTCACAGTTATTATTTGTCAGAAATAGTAACAATTATTTTATATTGGACAGCACAGTATTTAATTGTAAAATCAGTGTTCAGAGTATCGTAAAAGTAAATTTGTGTTAAAGAAAATGTTCTTAACCGTTGGGAAAATACTTATTTTGCATACTTATTGATAATAATATACCGTCAAATAATAAAAATGAAGAAATATAATATTCTCACAATAAATCCCGGTTCTACCTCTACCAAAATAGGGTTGTTTCAAAATGAAGAATGTATTTTTGAAATAAACGTAAGCCATAGTCCGAAACAACTTGAACAATACGCAGATATTTGGGATCAGTACACATTCCGCAAAGAAGAGATTCTTAAGGCACTAAATAAAGAAGGGTTTAAACTCTCTGATTTAGACGCCGTTGTAGGAAGAGGGGGATTAATAAAACCAATTCCGAGCGGAACTTACTATATTGATGAAGAAATGATAAATGATGCTCGTATAGGCTATCAAGGGCAACATGCCTCAAATTTAGGTTGTGTAATAGCATACAGTATAGGTTGGGAATATTCGGTGCCCTCTTTCATTGTAGATCCGCCTGCTGTTGATGATTTAGAACCTGTAGCAAGAATATCCGGTCATAAAGATTTTGAACGCTCATCTTTACTGCACGCCTTAAATATTTTTGCTACCGCAAGAGAACATTCAAAATCTGTTAATAAAAAAATAAACGATTTAAATCTTATAGTTGCTCATCTCGGGGGCGGTATTACGGTTGCAGCTCTTAAAAATGCAAAGGCGATTAACGTAAATCACGGTCTTTACGAAGGTCCCTTTTCTCCCGAACGCAGCGGAAGTTTACCTTTGTTTAAAATTCTTGATAAATGTATATCCGGTAAATACTCCGAAAATGAGCTGAAAAAAATGATTGTAGGTAAGGGCGGTCTGGTATCTTATTTTAATACTAATGATGCTCGTAATGTTGAAAAAATGGTTGCGGCAGGTTCCGAGAAGTACGAACTGGTTTATAAGGCTATGGCATACCAGGTTGCTGAAGAAATCGGAAAAAGGGCAACAAACCTTAAAGGCAAAATTGACGGGATTATTCTTACCGGAGGTTTAGCATATTCTAAAATGCTGACAAGCTGGATTAAAGAAAGAGTAAGTTTTATGGGGGAAGTTTATGTTTACCCCGGAGAAACAGAGCTTAAGGCATTGGCTCAGGGAGCATTGCGAGTGTTAAAAGGAGAGGACAGGGCTAAGCATTATACGCAAAAAATAAAAAAAATAGGAATCCTGTACTGGGACAACCTGGAAGTTTATGTAAAGTCAATTAACGTAATAGAGGAGAAGTTCAGAAAGGCAGGGTATATTTTCAGAAAAGAAAGAAATAATAATTTGAAGATAATTTATATAAATTGTAAAAGAGAAGAAGAAAATCTTATGAATGCCGTTGAAAAATTTAAATCTGAAAAAGTTGATTTGATTTTTTCAATCGGATCTCCGATAAGTATGCGAATAGGGCAATATATGAAAAACGAAGATATCCCGATTATTTTTACCGGTATTTACAGCCCTGCCGTTATTTCTGACTTTGAAAAAGAACATAATAAAAATTATTATGCAACTTGTTATGCTCCGGAAATCAAAGATCAATTTGAAAACACTGTGTTAAAATTAGAAAAAAAACTTGACAAAATAGGTGTTTTATACCGCAGAGGCGAATTGCAGGCAGAAATACAATATGATGATATATCAGAATATATACGAAAAAAAGGCATTGAAGCATATAGTTTTGAAATACAAGACTCTGACGACTTTAAAAAAGCCAAAAATTATTTTAAGCGTAACAATGTAAAGTGGGTATATATAGGAACAAGTACTGTTATCGCCGCCTCCGGATATGAGGACTTAAATATAATAACCGGAAGCTTCCCTACTTTATGTATGCTGGAGGATACTGTTTTGAGAGGAGGACTGTCAGGCTATGTAATTCCGTGGAGTGACGTAACAGAGACTTCCGTTAAAATTGCATTGGATATCTTGGATAATAATCGGGTAAAAGACAGAGTTATAAAACCGAAAAAAGCAAAACTTTTTGTTAATCGTAAAACAGCCGAAAAACTAAAAATGATAAATGCTTTTGCCGAAATAAAAGATAAAATTTTTGTATAATACATTAAATCCGAAAGTTAATAATTAAAACACTGACAGTAACGGTATTACTGTTTTAAATTATAAGTAAAACCGACTTTAATTTGACTGTTTGTTTATTAGCATAGCAATATGACGGCTTGCAAATATGCTGTTTTTTTTGCACCTTGCAGAAATTTTTCAAGTAAATGGTATGAACAGAATCTGCAAACTTTTTAATATAAAATACCCGGTTATTCAAGGCGGTATGATATGGTGCTCAGGATGGGAATTAGCTTCTGCGGTCAGTAATGCCGGGGGACTCGGTCTTATAGGTGCCGGCTCAATGTATCCGGAAGTTCTTAAAGAACATATTCAAAAAACAAAAAAAGCAACCGACAAACCGTTTGGTGTTAATGTTCCCCTGTTATATCCCCAAACGGAAGAAATAATGAAAATTATTATTGACGAAAAAATAAAAGTAGTATTTACTTCTGCGGGAAATCCTAAAACTTGGACAAAATATTTGCAGAAACACGGAATAAAAGTAGCCCATGTCGTTTCAAATTCAAAATTTGCCGAAAAGGCAGATTCTGCAGGTGTTGACGCAATAGTATCCGAAGGCTTTGAAGCCGGCGGGCATAACGGCAGAGAAGAAACAACAACGCTCGTTCTTACTCCCTTGGTGCGCTCGGTTACGGCAAAACCGCTCATTGCGGCAGGAGGTATTGCAACGGGCAGAGCTATGTTGGCGGTAATGCTGCTCGGTGCCGATGCAGTACAAATCGGAAGCCGATTCGTTGCTTCCTCTGAAGCCTCTGCACATAATAAATTTAAAGAAGAAGTAATAAATGCAGGAGAGGGCGATACTTATCTTGCTCTCAAGAAATTAGTTCCTGTTCGTCTTATCAAAAATAAATTTTGTAAGGATGTTATTGAAGCAGAAAATAAAGGAGCCGACCGTGAAAAATTGTCGGAACTCCTGGGAAGAGCAAGGGCAAAGCTCGGAATGTTTGAAGGTGATACAGAAAACGGTGAACTTGAAATCGGGCAGGTATCATCATTAATAAAAGATATTAAACCCGTAAAAAATATAATTAACGATATTATTCTTGAATATAAAACAGCAAAAGAACAAATTAACCACACAAGGTTTAACTTTTAAAAAACTTATGATAAAATTCGAGAAATTTACTTTAGAAAACGGTTTACGGGTGATTTTTCATCAAGATAAAGATACTCCGATTGCAGCAGTCAATATCCTTTACAATGTAGGTTCAAAAGATGAGAATCCCGACAAAACAGGTTTTGCTCACTTGTTTGAACATTTAATGTTCGGAGGCTCGCTTAATATCCCGAATTATGACAAGCCTTTACAAGAAGCCGGCGGAAGCAGTAATGCTTTTACTAACAGTGATATAACTAATTATTACGAAACCTTGCCCAAAGGTAATCTCGAAACAGCTCTGTGGCTTGAGTCTGACCGTATGTTGAGCTTAGCTTTTACACAAAAAAGTCTTGATATTCAGAAAAAAGTAGTTATCGAAGAATTTAAACAAAATTACCTGAACAGACCTTACGGTGATTTTTGGCTGCTTATGCGACCTTTGGCATACAAAATTCACCCCTACAAGTGGGCAACTATAGGAAAAGAAATATCACACATAGAAAATGCGACATTGCAGGATGTAAAGGACTTTTTTTATAGATATTATGCTCCGGATAATGCAATTTTAAGCATCGCCGGTGATTTTGAACCGGATTATATTAAAGATGTCGTAAACAAGTGGTTCGGGAGTATTGAAAAAAGAAATGTTACTAAAAATAAAATACCGGCAGAGCCGGAACAAACAGAAGCAAGAAAAATAACGGTAAGAAGAAAAGTGCCGATAAATGCTTGGTACAGAGTTTATCATATGTGCGAAAGAAATAATAAAGGATTTTATGCGGCAAATTTACTGTCCGATGTCCTTTCTAACGGAGAATCTTCCCGTTTATATCAAAGCCTGGTTAAGAAAAAGAACATCTTTTCATCTCTTGATGCTTATATTTTAGGGAGTAACGACCCCGGACTGTTTGTTTTCAGCGGAAACATATCAGACGGCATTTCATTTAAAGATGCAGAAAATGCAGTTTCTGACGAACTTTTTAACCTGACAGAAAAAGGAATAGGCGAAAGAGAACTTCAAAAAGTTAAAAATAAAATAGAATCTAACTTTATTTTCTCGGAAACCGATGTTTTGAATAAAGCTATGAACTTAGCAATATACGAAAATATATCGGATGCCGGTTTAATTAATAACGAGCTTGATATTTATAATAATATTTCTGCTGCTGATATTATTAAATATGCCGAAAAAATATTCAGAGAGGAAAACAGCAGTACTGTTTACTATAAAGCTGAAAAGATTTAAAATGTAAACCTCCATACAAGTTTT
>JALSMF010000217.1 GCA_026987795.1 Bacteroidales bacterium | reverse complement strand
TTTATAATCGGACATATACGACTCGCCGAAATACTTACCGCATATCAACACTTCTTTTATGCTTTTATCTTTTGTTACTTTTTCTTTAATAAAATCTAATATCTTTTTGTGTTCCGCCTGAGAATATTTTCCGAGTTCATACATATCTCCGAGTATTATTATTTTGTTTTCATTTTCTAATTCGGAGAAACTTTCAATTGATACACGCATACTTGGAGGGTTGGCATTATAAGCATCCAGAATTACGGTATTGTGTTTCTTTTTAATCAACTGCGAACGATTATTTTCAGGATAGTAATTTTCGACAGCTTTTTTAATGTCATCTGCACTTACATCAAAAAAAACACCGACACAGGCTGCTGCCAATATATTCTCAAAGTTATATTTTCCTGTCAGGTTCGTATTTATTTGAATTTTAACAGAGTCTGAGATTTTTATTTCAACTTTTAAGCAAGGTAATGAAGACAAGAGTTTTCCTTCAACATAATTTCCGGGTTTAGTTCCGTAGAAAATTATTTTGTTGCCTTTATCCAGTTTTTTCAAAATATTATTGTCCGAATTACAAAATATTACTCCTTCATTTTTAACAATGTTGTCATATAATTCCGACTTAGCTTTTATAACACCCTCAAACGAGCCGAAACCTTCAAGGTGGGCTTTTCCTATATTTGTAATAAGACCGAAATCAGGTTCTGCAATTTCACAAAGTAATTTAATTTCACCTATATGATTTGCTCCCATTTCGATAATTCCTTTTTCAGTATTTTTATCAAAAGACAGCAGTGTTAAGGGTACTCCTATATGATTATTTAAATTACCTTCTGTTGCCGCAACTTTATACTTGGTTGACAGCACTACTTTAATAAGTTCTTTCGTTGTTGTTTTACCGTTTGTTCCCGTAAGAGCAAAAATAGGTATATTTAACTGTTTCCTGTGATAATTAGCAAGTTCTTGAAGAGCCTTTAAACTGTCTTCAACCAAAATTGTTTTTCCGGATATAAAGTAATCTTTATCATCAATTATTGCATATTCTGCACCGGATACCAAGGCTTGTTCGGCAAATTTATTTCCGTTAAAATTATCTCCTCTCAATGCCCAAAAAATACTGTTTGACGGAACTTTGCGACTATCCGCGGTTATATTGGGATACCTTAAAAACAGTTCATATATTTTTTCAATATTCATTTTTTTCACAAATATAAAAAAGACCTCTAAAATAAGAGGTCCTTTATGTTGTTATATTATATTTCTTTCATATTAATTTCCTCCCGGGCTTCCGAGTCTTATCATTGAACATCTGAAGCCTAAATCGTCTCTTGATTCTTTTTCGTCTAAAAATCTCCTTGTTCCCGGGCTTAACCAGTAAGCTTTGTCTCTCCATCCTCCGCCTTTATAAACTCTGGAATGGTCGGTAACAAGAGAACTCATACCGACACCGTTCTCATTTCCTTGTTTATACATTCTTGCAGAACCCGGTTCATCTTCTGCCAACCAGTCATCAACAACGCTTGATTGAACGTCTCCGTCTTTGTAGTTAATATTGTAAGCTCTTCTGTAATTATGACGTCCCATACTTTCTTCGTCAGTCATTTCACGATATTTTATATGACCTGTGCTGTCTTTTTCTACTAATGCACCGTCAGAGTCTGTTTCTTTTACCATAAATATGTTCCCCCTGAAAGGATTGAAATCATCATAATCTTGAGATGAATTTGCTCTGTAAACATCTCTTACCCACTCATTAACATTTCCTGCCATACAGTATAAGCCAAAATCATTAGGCCAGTAAGAATCAACAGGAACCGTTATCGAGCCGTTATCATTTAAGGCTCCTGCAACACCCATCATATCACCTCTTCCTCTTTTAAAGTTAGCCATAAATTTACCGAGATCTTTTTTCGTATCTTTTCTTAGATAGTGCCCGTTCCAAGGATATATTCTGCCTGACCAAATTCTCTCGGGAGAGTCTTTTGAGTTACCTATTAATGCTAAAGCAGCATATTCCCATTCGGCTTCAGTAGGAAGTTGATATTTCGGCAATAAGATTCCGTCTTCCATTCTTACGTTTCTTTCGCCGTCACCGCTCAAATTAGGTAATCCTCTCTCTACGCCTATATCATACTGCCCCGCAAGATACGCTTCTGTGTTAAAGTTATCGGCACCTGTTTGATCATCCGGACTAAATCTTAATATTCCCTGATCTACAAGAATTTGTTCGTTGACACGGTCTGTTCTCCAATCAGCATATTTGGTTGCTTGTATCCAGTTTACTCCTACTACAGGATATGTATAGTACATTGGAGACCTGAAATAATATTCAACATAAGGCTCATTATATGCAAGTCTTCTTCTCCAAGCCAATGTATCCGGAAGTGCTTCTTTGTAAATTTCCGGCATTCCTTGAAAAACTCTGCTTATCCAGTGTAAATATTCTAAATAATCAATATTTCTTACTTCTGTTTCATCCATATAAAATGATGATACCGTTACTCTTCTCGGCATATTATTCCAAGAATACATAACATCCTGCTCTGTTCTTCCCATTTGAAAAGCTCCGCCTTCTATAAATACTAAGCCG
>JALSMF010000216.1 GCA_026987795.1 Bacteroidales bacterium | reverse complement strand
AATGGGCTGTCGTTGTTTGTAATCACATCACGCAACATATTTGCCCTTGCACGTGTCGAGTTTTTCTCATCTTTACCTGCTCTGTACGAAGGGCACATTGTTCCGCCTGCCGCGTTGGTTTTAATGCAATCGCCGGAGCCGTTGCATTTTTCTGCTGCACGCAAATATCCGCCTGTTGAGGAAAAATCAAAAACGGTTTCAATTTCTTTTGTTTCCTTGCCGGGAATGTAACGAAGCTGTTTGTTCATTGGCGGAGTATCAACAATCTTACCGGGGTTAAAAATGTTCTCGGGGTCAAAAGTTTTCTTTATTTCTTTGAAAAGATTATAAATTTTTTCGCCGTACATAAGCGGAATAAATTCTCCTCTTAATCTGCCGTCTCCGTGTTCTCCGCTTAGTGAACCCTTGTATTTTTTAACAAGTTTTGCAGTTTCGCAGGCAACAGTTTTAAAAATTTCAACATCTTTCTTGTCTTTTAAGTTGAGTATAGGTCGCAAATGAAGTTCTCCTGTTGCAATATGTGCATGATATACGCAGTCAAGATTGTATTTTTTTAGAAGCTCTTGAAATTCAGAGATATACGCAGGTAATTTATCAACCCTGACGGCAGTATCTTCAACCAAACTGACAGGGCGAGCATCTCCCGGCAAGTTTGAAAGAACTCCTAAACCTGCTCTTCGCAAATCCCAGACTTTTTTTGTTTCTTCGTTCCAAATTATCGGAAAATGGTAGCCGTAACCGGCATCTTGCATTTCTTTCTCTAAATCTTCGGCAATTTGCAAAATTTCTTCTTTGCTTTCTCTTGCAAATTCAATCATTAAAACAGCTTCCGGTTCTCCTTTCAAAAAGAAACGATTTTTTTCCAGTCCTTTCGACTTTTTCGTTAAATCAAGAATTTTTTTGTCCATTAACTCAACCGCACCGGGATTGTATTTTAAAGCAATTAAATTTGCATAAAAAGCATCTTTTAATTTGCGGAAATGCGGAACAATTAAGGCTTTTTGCTTGGGCGGAAGATCAATAAGTTTTAATGTTATTTCTGTTGTAAAAGCCAAAGTTCCTTCCGAGCCGGTCAGCAGTTTACAAAGATTAAATTTCTTTTTGCTTTCGCAGAAAACTTCACTGTCAAAAAGCAGATCCAGGGCATAACCGGTATTTCTTCTCGGAATTTCCTTGTCGGGATATTGCTTTTCAATTTCTTTTTGAATTTCCTTGTCGGAAAGAATTTCATAAATTTTTTCATAAATTTTTCCTTCAAGATTTTGAAGTTTTAACTTTTCGTGAAACTCATTTTTTGAAAGTTCGCCAAATACAACTTCCTCTCCGTTGCTGAGGACGGTTTTTATAGAGTGTGTGTAATCTCTTGTGCTGCCGTAAATTACAGAATGTAGTCCGCAAGCATTATTTCCTGCCATTCCGCCGATGGTGCAACGGTTTGCCGTTGAAGTTTCGGGTCCGAAAAATAATCCGTAAGGTTTTAAATAATTATTAAGGTCGGTTAAAATAACACCGGGTTGAACGGTTACAAGTTTTCTTTCAACATCAAGATGCAGAATTTTGTTCATATATTTTGAAACATCAACAATAATCCCGTTTCCCGTTACTTGACCTGCAAGGGAAGTTCCTGCACCGCGAGGTATGATACCGAGGGTTTCGCTCCAAGCGAAGCCCTCGGTATTTGCAGCATTAACAGAGGAAACTATTTCTTTGATATCTTCAATACCTTTGGGAAAGGCAACAGCAATCGGTTTTTCTTTATAAACTGATGCGTCTGTGGAATATATGATACGGTGAGTATTGTCTGAGCGGATATCAATACTTAGTTTGCTTCTTAATTTGTTAAACTTTTGCTTAATTACTTTATTCATAATTTAACAGTCTCAACGGTTGTCTTGCAGTAAACCGGTTGTCTATGTTCTGTTTTTCCCCATGTAGGGCAAGGCACCACACTTCTTTTTTTTGTATAGCAACTGCTTAAAGAAAAAAGTGCAATAAAGAATAAAATGCTGAATAATACTTTTATTTTCTTCATAGTTCGTGAGTTGAAAAGAACAAATATAAGAAATATTTGAAAAGAAAAATCGTATAAACATTAAAAATATTTATTGGAAGTTGCCGGTGTGTCTTTGGTGCATACTGATGATATAATTCTTTAAATCATATTTAAAAAAACAGATAAATTCATTTGCCCTGAAATATTTTTATTTATATTTGCACTTTATTTAGATTTGTTCTAAATAGTATTTCGTTTATGTGATGAGTCAGAGTCATCGTATAAATGCATCATAATCAAGAAGACTATGGCAAAAGACGACAAAATAATAAAAGAACTGCAAAATAAAGAATATGAAGCGGGTTTTGTAACCGATATAGAAACTGATGTTTTTCCGAAAGGTTTAGATGAAGATGTAATACGTGCAATTTCCGAAAAGAAAGAAGAGCCGGAATTTATGTTAGATTTCAGGCTTAAAGCATTCAAATATTGGAAAGAACAAAAAGAACCTGACTGGGCTTTATTGGAATATCCAAAACCTGATTTTCAGGAAATAAGCTATTATGCCGCTCCGAAAAATAAAGCAAAATATAACAGTTTAGATGAGGTTGACCCCGAAATAATAGATACTTTTAATAAACTCGGAGTTCCGCTCGAAGAGCAAAAAGTCCTTGCAGGTGTAGCCGTAGATGTAGTTATGGACAGTGTTTCTGTTCATACGACATTTCAAAAAACTTTAAAAGATTTGGGAATAATTTTTTGCTCGATAAGTGAAGCAATTCGCGAATATCCTGATTTGATTAAAAAATATTTAGCTACGGTTGTTCCTTACCGTGATAATTTTTATGCAGCGTTAAATTCAGCAGTTTTTACAGACGGCTCGTTTGCATATATCCCGAAAGGGGTACGATGCCCGGTAGAGTTGTCTACTTATTTTCGTATAAACCAGGCAAATACAGGGCAGTTTGAGAGGACGCTTGTAATTGCCGATGAGGGAAGTTATGTAAGTTATCTTGAAGGATGTACGGCACCGCAAAGAGATGAAAATCAGCTTCACGCAGCAGTTGTAGAACTTATTGCAATGAAAGATGCCGAAATAAAATATTCTACGGTGCAAAACTGGTATCCGGGAAATAAAGAAGGAAAAGGCGGGATTTATAATTTTGTAACTAAAAGAGGAATTTGCAAAGGTGATAATTCAAAAATTTCCTGGACACAGGTCGAAACCGGTTCGGCAGTTACCTGGAAATATCCGAGCACAATTCTCAAAGGAAACCATTCAGTAAGTGAATTTTATTCGGTTGCTGTTACAAATAACTATCAGCAGGCAGATACCGGAACAAAAATGGTGCATGTCGGTAAAAATACAAAGAGTACGATTATTTCCAAAGGGGTTTCACTCGGAAAAAGTAACAATACGTACAGAGGATTAGTTGATATTAAAAAAAATGCAACTAATGCAAGAAATTATTCGCAATGCGATTCGTTGCTAATCGGAAATCAATGCGGAGCACACACTTTTCCGTATATTAACGTTGATAATTCAACAGCGATTGTAGAACACGAAGCAACTACGTCAAAAATTGCCGAAGATCAAATATTTTACTGCAATCAAAGGGGTTTGGATACCGAAAGTGCCGTAAGTTTAATCGTAAACGGTTTTGCAAAAGAAGTCTTAAATAAACTGCCGATGGAGTTTGCAGCTGAAGCGAAAAAATTACTTTCGTTAACTTTAGAGGGTAGCGTAGGATAATTTTTAATAAAAAATTTATGCAAAAATTAATAATTATATTTTTTTTTATAGCTTCTTTTCCGGATATTAAAGCTCAGGAAGAGCAGTCTTTTGTACCCGAGCATTTAATCGGTATTACAGGCGGAGCCGGAATTGTTTCCGTCTTCAGTGAAGGCATCCTGACATATACCGACAGGCAAGGAAACCTTTTAGTAAATAATCCCTACATTTTGAGATATTCAGGAGGACTTTCTTATAAATATATTTCCGGTAAAAATGTCGGAATTTTAACTGAACTGAACTACATCCAAAAAGGAGGATACAATGAATTTATGTTTGATATAAACGGTAATGTAACAGACTCTGTTCTGTTTAATCATAAATTGGACTATGCCGAACTGTCATTTATGACTGATATTCGTTTCGGTAAAAAACACGGAAAAATTAATTTGTACCTTGGTCCGCACATTGCATACCTTGTAAAGCAGGATTTGATATTATTAGAAGATACATACGGTAAAGAATATACAAATAAAACGAACATTAAATTTGAAACAGGTATAAGTGTCGGGGGAGGTTATAGTTTTAATTTCAATAAAGGAGAAGCTGAATTGAAAATAATTTACAAACACGACTATACGAATATTTTTCCCGAGAAGTCAATTAATAATTTTTCATTTAATCAAAATCAAGTTATATTGGCTTCATTATCATATTATTATAAATACATAAAGAAAAAAAGAAAGAATGTTGAAGATAACAGAATTAAAGGCAGAAGTTGAAGGAAAAGAAATTCTTAAAGGTATAAACCTTGAGGTAAAACAGGGCGAAGTTCACGCAATTATGGGACCCAACGGTTCCGGTAAAAGTACCTTGGCTTCAGTTTTAGCCGGCAGAGACATATTTAAAGTAACCGGAGGTAAAATAGAGTTTAAAGGCAAAAACCTTTTAGAACTGACACCGGAGGAACGGTCTCGTGAAGGCATATTTTTAGCTTTTCAGTATCCTGTAGAAATTCCCGGAGTAAGTATTACTAATTTTATGCGTGCAGCTCTCGACGAACATCGAAAACACAAAGGACTGAACCCGATGAACGCCTCCGAGTTTTTAAGATATATGAAAGAAAAAAAAGCATTGGTAGAATTAGATGCTAAGTTGGACGGTCGCTCGGTTAACGTAGGTTTCTCCGGCGGAGAAAAAAAGAAAAATGAAATCTTTCAGATGGCAATGCTTGAACCGGATTTGGCGATTCTTGACGAAACCGATTCCGGATTGGATATTGATGCGCTGAAAGTAGTCGCAAACGGAGTTAATAAACTCAAAACCAAAGATAACGCAACAATAGTAATTACCCACTATCAAAGACTTTTAGACTATATTGTTCCGGACGTTATACACGTATTATATGACGGCAGAATAGTTAAAACAGGCGGAAGAGAATTAGCTCTCGAACTGGAAAAATACGGTTACGATGAAATAAAAAAAGAAGCTGATAAAAGATTACTT